>NZ_JBXWNK010000009.1:0-206777 GCF_059610325.1 Ruegeria sp. YTSA064 | reverse complement strand
GCTTGGCACCGATCTCCTGAATCGGCTTCTTGTTTGCCTCACGGGCAATCTCAATATCGGATTTATAGCTCATTGGGTCGGGTCCCTGATTGAATTCCGTGCACGGCCGACGCGCGGGAGTCGGCGCTAAGCAGTCCTTACGATGGTGCAGCGCCTTAGTGAACACAGATTCCGACATAATCAAGCCGTGAAACGGCTTCGATCCATTTCGGGCATTACCTATAGAGGTCTTATGTTTTCAAGGTGACCAAGGACGTTGATCCGGTACAAACAATGACATGCAATCGCCTATTCGCACTTTGCCTGGCCGTTCAACCCAGGCCGTCACGCCTCTGCGGCCCTGTGCCGCAGATTTGAATAATGCACCATAACCGGGGGAAACGGCCTCTATTTCACGCCCTGGCAGGACACAGGGGCGGTTTTCCATATCAACGGTGATGGTTAAGCCCCCCTCGGCCTGCAGCCGAGAGCTTGGCGGTATGTGGGTAAAATCCGGGATCCCTTTGAGAACCATACTTGCACCCAGCAAAGAGGGATCAAGCCCATCCAGCCGCATATCACGAGCGATCACATCCAGTTCATCAGCGCACAGAACAGAAAGCTGACGCACATTCCTTATCTCAGTGCCGTTCGAGTACAGGTCCCTGACCCGCGAACACGACGCCCGGGTATGCCCCTCATGGCGTGCACCCCGGTCGCCTTCGAATTCGAGATCAAGCGCTTCGACCGCCTGTGCGCTAATAGCGCCACCAACCACTACGTGACCCAACCAGACAACCTCGGCAGCGTATTCCATTTTCCGCAGTACCGGCATTTCCTACATCACCCTCTCGCCTTGTGGGTCATAGAGAACATGCGGGTGATGTGATGGAAAGAAAAAAGACCCGAGCAACGCCCGGGTCTGTCTGGTTAAGCTGAGGGTTCAGGCTCCATGCCACCTTCGGGTGGAGACTTCTTAGCCTTGGTTTTGGGAATCGCGGTGACGCTTGGCGCGTTGCCCTCATCTGGCTTATCGCCTTCGTCATCGCTCTCACTTGGCGATTCTCCATTCATAACCCGCTTGATCTCATCTCCGGTCAGCGTCTCGTATTCGAGCAAACCCTGAGCCAGGCGTTCCCATTCCTCGTTCTTTTCGGTCAGAATCTGGTGCGCGCGCTCATAACCTTGCTGGATCAAGCGCTTCACCTCTTCCTCAATCAGCTCTTTCGTATGAGCCGACACTGAGAATCCGGCAGTATTGCCCGAATAGCCTTCGTGGGCTTCGGCATAGTCAATGTTACCGACCTTGTCCGACATACCCCAGCGCATCACCATAGCCCGCGCCAATTGGCTGGCCTGCATGATGTCGCCTGCAGGGCCATTCGAGACGTGATCTTCGCCGTATTTGATCACCTCGGCTGCCTTACCTGCCATGGTCATGGCCAGTTTCTGCTCGCACTCATCCCGGTGATAGTTCAACCGATCCATCTCGGGTAAGGACACGACCATACCCAGCGCTCCACCGCGTGGAATAATGGTCGCCTTGTATACGGGATCGCACATCGGCAATTCCAGACCAACGACGGCGTGACCGGCCTCGTGATAAGCCGTCTTCTCTTTCTGATCCTGGGTCAGCACCATCGAGCGGCGCTCGGCGCCCATCATCACCTTGTCCTTGGCGTTCTCGAAATCTTCCATGGTGACAAAACGACGACCCACGCGGGCGGCCATCAGCGCGGCCTCGTTCACCAGGTTCGCCAGATCAGCACCCGAGAAGCCGGGTGTACCGCGCGCGATGATACGCAGATCAACATCTGGACCCAAAGGCGTCTTCCGCGCGTGCACGCCCAGTATTTTCTCACGGCCTTTGATGTCAGGGTTGCCGACAGTCACGTTGCGGTCAAACCGGCCCGGACGCAGCAGAGCCGGGTCAAGAACATCCTTACGGTTGGTCGCGGCCAGAATGATCACACCTTCGTTGGCCTCGAACCCGTCCATCTCTACCAGCAGCTGGTTGAGGGTCTGTTCACGTTCGTCGTTACCGCCGCCATAACCAGCACCACGATGACGTCCCACGGCGTCAATCTCGTCGATGAATACGATGCATGGCGCATTCTTCTTGGCCTGTTCGAACATGTCGCGCACACGGGATGCACCTACACCCACAAACATCTCGACAAAGTCTGAACCCGAGATGGTGAAGAACGGCACGCCCGCCTCACCCGCAATCGCGCGGGCCAGCAGCGTTTTACCGGTCCCCGGAGGGCCAACGAGCAACGCTCCTTTTGGAATCTTGCCACCCAAGCGGCTGAACTTCTGCGGGTTGCGCAGGAATTCAACGATTTCTTCCAGTTCTTCCTTGGCCTCATCAATGCCGGCGACGTCGTCAAAGGTTACGCGCCCATGCTTTTCGGTCAGCATCTTAGCCTTGGATTTGCCAAAGCCCATCGCGCCGCCTTTGCCGCCACCCTGCATCCGGTTCATGAAATAGACCCAAACACCGATCAGCAGCAGGAAGGGCAGCAATGTGATCAGGAACGACTGGAACCCTGACTGCTGCTGTTTCACAGCCTCAACAGGGATGTTTTTGTCGATTAGCAGCTTAGTGACCTCGGCATCGGCGGGTTTGATCGTAGTGTAACTGGCGCCGTTCTGAGTCGAATAGCGAATCTGCTCACCGTCCAGCGTGACTTTGTTGACCTCACCACTTTCAACGGCGGACACAAAATCAGAATAGGTTTTTTCATTGCCCTGAAGCGACCCGCTGGGTCCGCTGAACAGGTTGAACAGTGCAAGGATCAGTAGAAACAGAACGACCCAGAAGGCGATGTTGCGAGCGTTGCCCAAGGAAAATCTCCCGAAAGGTTTCGGCAGGTGGGGACCTGCCGGAGTTACCCCTTAAAATAGAGAGGATTGTGGCAGGTTCAATGCGATAAAATCAAAGCCGCAAAGTCAGACCTTTCTGGCAGCAATTCGACGCGCCATTCATTCGCAAAACTGGCCAAAGGTGCCGCCAAAACCGTATCACCAGCCCAAACGGCGGGTGTCGACAATACTGCTGTACGGGGTTTGCCTGTGGAGCGCCAATTTTCGAGCTGCAGAATTCCATCTTCACCCAACGCCCGAATTTCAGCATCTGCATGATTTGGTCCAGATACGATCCAGCGGCGATCCCATGGTTCAAGCGGTCGTGCGCGTTGATCCCTGATGGCGTTTAGCTCTCTGCAAATCCAAGTTTTTTTGCCTTCTGGAACCAGAATACAGCCCCCGAGCGTCGTCGTCTGGCCAGAAGAGATCGCATCCATCACTTGGTCCACCGCGTTGTGACGCGGAGGATAGCCAGCGCCAGCAATCCACAAGACAGACGCAATCACCAAACGCCGGCGAATTTCCTCGGGTAAAGTTTCGAAATCACCGCGGTCGAGACACAAATCGCCATCCGACACCTGGATGCATCTGACAGCGGATTCCTGCGTGTAGCGTGCCAGAGCCTCACGCGCTTGTGCCATATTTTCAGCAACCCTTGACAAGTTCTCTGCGGTGATGCCGATCTGATCCAACCCGGATAGGACCTGACGCGCCTTGATCCGATCAAAGCGATGGTCCTGATTCGAGGGGTCATCAATCCAAGAAATGTCTTGCGCGGTCAGATAGTCTCGTAAGCGCTCACGTGTCATGGTTAGCAATGGGCGCAATAGGGCTATCTCCCCTTCTTTGCGCGACCCGGACATTGCTGAAAGGCCTGAAACGCCCGCTGCGCGCGCCAACCGCATCAGAACGGTTTCGGCCTGATCGTCTGCGGTATGACCCAGTGCGATTGCCTGCAACCCCTTGGCCTTGGCCCAGGCGACAAGCAGTCGATATCGCGCACGCCGCGCCTGATCTTGCAGATTACCGGCTCTGTCCCAACCTTGCCATTTCAGTATTTCATGAGGGATACCCCAGCGCTGCGCCAGTGCCGCGGCAGCCAGAGCTTCCGAGGCTGATTCAGGTCGCAATCCGTGATCGACCGTTGACGCATATAGTTCCAATTGCTCTTGCTGTGCTATGTCCGCCAACAAACGCATGAGGGCAGTCGAATCACTGCCCCCTGAAACCGCCACACCCAGCCGACATGGTAGCGGGTCCGGCAAGCGCGCCCGCACTTCAGCCCGAAGCGTATCGGCGTCAATGTTCAAGAACAGCCCAGCGTTGCCATTTCCTGCACGGCCGAAGCCGCTGGTGCCGAGGTCGGGAACCGCACACCAACTTCGCCGAGTGTAATGCAGGCCTGATCTGTTTGACCCAATTGTCCAAGCGCCGCGCCCAACTCGAACAAAGCCTCGGGGGCCAGGGGGCCTTCGGAATCGCCTGTGAAACTTGCCAAGAACGCGCGTGCAGCTTCCCGGGTATCACCCACCCCTTTAAGCGCCTGCCCGCGCCGCAAATTAGCCTGACTCGCCAGCGGGCTACCGGGATAAGACAGGTCGAACTGCGCAAACAGATCGGCAGCAGTTTGGAAATCCCCATCCGCCAATGCCTGTGAAGCAGCGTCAAAATCCGCCTGCTCACCCACAGCAAGTTCACCTTGATCTGTGTCCGAGGGTTGCGTCGGCGTTGGTGAAGGAGCTACCGCAACTTCCGTTTGTGTCTCACCGCCCAGTGTGGTGGTTTCGCCCAATGTGCTCAGGTCTCCGCCTTCAAGCTCAACCAGACGGAACTCCAGATCACCAATCCGGTTCGTGCCGTCGGTGACGATATTCTGCACCCGCTGGTTCAACTGCTCGGTTTGGCGCGTCAGACGCTGCAACTCGGCCTCGATCGCGTCGACACGTTCCAGAACGGAACTGCCGGACAGGTTCGGCGCGGGCGAGCCTGTGGTCGAAAACTCGCGCTTGAGACGCTGGATTTCAACATGCAGCACGGTCAGTTCCTGACGGATATCCGCCAGCGTCTGCTGATCCTGTGCTTGTGCCACACCAGCGACGGCCACAACCGCCGCCAGAACCAATCCTGCAAATCGCATCATCTTACCCCAAGGTTGAGCCGGTCAGCACCGTCACCGCGCGGCGGTTTTTGGAATAGCAATCCTCGGTGCTGCAAATTTCGATAGGGCGTTCCTTGCCATAACTGACGGTGGTCAATCGGTTGCCCGCAACTCCGCGCGAGATCAAATATTCCCGAGCTGCGTTTGCGCGACGGGCGCCAAGCGCAAGGTTGTATTCGCGCGTGCCCTGCTCGTCCGCGTGGCCTTCGATGTTGGCGACAAAATCCGGGTTGGCCAGCAGCCAGTCGGCCTGCCCCTGAAGAACCGTCTGCGCCTGCGGACTGAGCGTGGACTGGTCGACGGCAAACAGAACCCGGTCGCCAACTGTCTGCTGGAAATAAGCTGGCGAGCGCGGATCACTGGGAGACCCCGGAACCAGAGCACCACTGCCACCGGCACCTCCACCCAGTGCCGACGGATCGTTATTCGTACAGGCAGCAATCAGGGTCAGCACCCCGATAGCCGCGGCTTTGCTCAACAGTTTCATCTCAAGTGCCTCGTGTTTCGTTGTTTATTGCCGCGCTTCTATCACATTGCGGGTTTGTTGTGAACTTTACCCGCTGCCTGTTCCGATCAATTCTGCAGTGGTCCCCAAGACGGGTCGCTACCCCCATCCGGTGTTCGCACAGGACGCAGGTTCCTTCCCGAAATATCCACGGAGTAAAGCGTCGATCGACCGCCCGCGCCTTGTGTTTCGCGGGTGAACATGATGACCCGCCCGTTCGGTGACCAGGTGGGACCTTCGTCTAGGAAAGAAGCGGTCAGAAGACGCTCTTCACTGCCGTCGGTGCGCATAACGCCGATGTGAAAGCGGCCCTTATTCTGCTTGGTAAAGGCAATCAGGTCACCACGCGGAGACCAGACCGGCGTGCCATAGCGCCCCTGCCCGAAACTGATCCGCGTCGCCTCGCCGCCGTTGGCGGGCATGATATATAGCTGCGGAGTGCCCGAGCGGTCGCTTTCGAACACGATCTGGCCACCATCCGGCGAATAGCTTGGTGCGGTTTCGATCGCAGGTGTGTTTGTCAGCCGCACACTTTGACCCGAGGCCAGATCCATCTTCCACAGATCCGTGTTTCCGCCCTGCGTCAGCGAATAAACAATCGAGCGACCATCGGGCGAAAAGCGCGGCGAAAAGCTCATGGTGCCTTCCTGCGTTGGCAATTCCTGCCGTTTCACGCGACCAACATCCAGCACGTAGATGCGTGGCTGACCGGTTTCATAGCTGGTGTACAGCAGCCGGTCACCGGTCGGCGAAAAGCGCGGCGCCAGCACGATGGCGGCGCTGTCAGTCAGGTACTGCACATTCGCGCCGTCATAATCCATGATCGCCAACCGCTTGCGCCGCTGATCCTTCGGGCCACTTTCCGATACGAACGCAACCCGGCTATCAAAATAAGCACCCTCACCGGTGATCCGGGTATAGACCTGATCGGCCACCTTATGCGCCATCCGACGCCAGCCGTCGGTGGTGCCGACAAACTGCAACCCATTGCCCAGTTCCTGACCCGAGAATACGTCCCACACCCGGAACCGAACCGTCAGCCGTTTGCCCGAAACATTGACCGCCCCTGTCACCAATGCTTGCGCGTTTATCGCCTTCCAGTCGGCAAACTGCACCGGGGCATCAAAACTGCTGACCCGGCTGATGAACGCATCCGATGAGATTTCGCGAAACAGGCCCGTTCCCGTCAGGTCCGACACGATCACGCGCGATATATCCTGAGCGTATTGTGCCGCAGAAGGCCCATCCGGCACAAAACTCGGCACCGCAAACGGCATCGGCTCGATGATCCCTTCATCGATTTCCAAGCGCAACGGGCCACTCTGAGCATAGGCCGAGGTCGAAAGAAGAGTCAGGCCAACGAAGAGGCTGGTCAGAAGTTTCATCATTTGATCCGCATCCTCTCGGGATTGAAGGTAATCTCAATATCCTGCCATTGATCGTATTTGTCAGCAGGCAGGTCGTATCCTTTGGCGCCACAGCGTAAAATCGCGCGCCGCGCTGCCTCGTAGGCTTGTTTTGCCGAAGCGGCCGAGCCGCCGGTACTGTCCAGCAGCTGCAGGCTGCCACCGACCACTTTACCGTCCCGGGTAAGCGAGAACCCAACGACGACGACAGTTTCCAGCGCATCCGTCGACAGAGATCCGACATTCCAACACCGCGACACGGCAACCCTCATCGCATCTTTCTCGCCGCTGGTAAGTGGAGGACCCGAAGGTTCGGTACCATTCCCCAGCGCCTCAGCAAGCGCGTCGTTGATTGCCTGATCCTCTTGCGCGGGCTCTGGCGGAGCGGATTCAGGTGCTTCGGCAACCTCAGGCTCGGGTGGTGGCGCCGGACGGTTCGGACGCACGCGCGGGCGGGGCGAGGTGCGGGGAGCCGGGTCCTCGACCTCTTCCGCCTCGGTAACGATCTCGGGCGCGGCTTCTTCAGGAGCAGTCTGGTCCTGCTGCTCTTGCTGAACCTCAGCACCCTCATCCAAAGAGACGGGAGGGGTCTCAATGTCATCAGGTTTCGCCTCCGGCGGGGGTGGTGCAATCTGTTCAGGTGCGATCTTATCTGCGGGGCTCGGTTCCGCCTCGGGACCCGGAGGAACCGGAAGCGCCGCCACCTCGGGCTCGGGCTGTTCAAGCGTCGGGGGCTGTTCGATCAGCTCAGGCTCGGGCTGTATTTCTACCTCCTCGGGCTCCACCTCAGGCTCGGGTTCCGGCTCTGGCTGGGCAACCGGTTCCGGCTCTGGCTGTTCTTCCGGTGCTGGGTCCGGCGTATCAATCTCGTCCGGCTCTGTGGGTTGTTGTAATTCAGCCGGGTCAGTCGGCACCTCTGGTGCCTCCCGCTGGGCGGTCATTGCCGCAAACTGCTCAGACGATATCACGGTGACATCCTGCACTGCCATCGGCAACGGCTCGGACCGGAAGGTCCCTCCGAACAGCGCCCAGCTGATCAGGCTGACATGCGCAATTGCCGAAATCTTGGTGCCGGTCTCCACCGCGCGACCTCACTCTCACCCTTCGTCCAGCGTTGGCCCGCCGGTATCGGTTACAAGACCCACGTTGGAGAACCCGCCTGCATTCAGCGCACCCATGACCTGCATTACCTGCGCATATGGGATAGCACCGTCAGCACGCAGGAACACTCGATCACTGCTGCGCTCAGCCGCAATGGCGCGCAACTTGCCGATCAGCTCTTCGCGCAGCACATCTGTTGTCTGGATCTGTACTCGGCCGTCTGCCGTCAGAGTGACAGTCAATGGTTCTTCGTTGTCACCGGGTAAGGCGCTTGCGGCCGTCTTTGGCAGATCAACGGGCACACCAACGGTGAGCAAAGGGGCAGCCACCATGAAGATAATCAGCAACACCAGCATGACATCCACAAATGGCGTCACATTGATCTCGGCCATCGGCTGGGCACGGCCACGACGCCGCCCGCGCCGGCGTCCGTTATCACCCGAGGATTGCTGAACCGCCGCACCCATCGTCAGCTATCCAACTGTCTGGACAAGATCGTTGCAAATTCATCGGCGAATGCTTCGTAACCGCCTACGATCCGATCACTGTCGGCGCTGAGCTTGTTGTAGAAAATCACTGCCGGAATGGCAGCAAGCAACCCAAGGCCTGTGGCCAGCAACGCCTCGGCAATACCGGGGGCCACAACAGCGAGGTTGGTGTTCTGCTGCTCGGCAATCTCGATAAAGGCGTTCATAATGCCCCAAACTGTGCCGAATAGGCCGATAAATGGTGCAGTCGAACCTACCGTGGCTAGAATGGGCAGTCCTTTTTGCAGCCCTTCGGCTTCTTTCGCGATCGCCACATCCATCGAGCGGTCAATCCGCGCGGTCGCCCCGGCGATCAAACCACCATCGTTACGATGCGAGCGGCGCCACTCGATCATCCCGGCTGCAAAAATCTTCTCAGAACTGCCATCTGGCTGTGTTCCGATCTTCTCGAACAGCTCGTCCAGAGGATTCCCTGACCAAAAGCTTTCGTCAAACACCTGAGCCTCACGACGCGCCGCCCGGTAATTGATCAGCTTTTGAATGATGATCGCCCAAGACCAAAAGGATGCGATCAAAAGGATCAGCATCACGATTTTGACGATAAATGTCGCGCGGGCAAACAGCCCCCACATGGAGAAATCGATCTCCTGCGCCAGCGCCAGCGTTTCAGCTTCCATGAACCTGCTCTTTGTTTTGCCTGATGGCCATTTGGCCTTGTTTTGCCAAACGCTAACGCAGATGGATATGAAAAGCCAACAGAACCACCCCTGAGGGTGAAAATGTTACATCAATGCGCGAATCTCTGCCGGAAGGCGCACAGGCTTACCCTGCGCATTCATGCAAACCGCGGTGACTGCGGCACGAAAGATCTCGGTTTCACCACGCCTAACCAATTGCGACATCGTCAGCCGCGCACCCGATAGTGAAACCATCTCGGTTTCCACCACCAATTCATCTTCGAAGCGCGCGGCAGCCAGATAATCCGCCTCGATCCGCCGCACGACCCAGACAATACCCGCATCCCGCATCGCGTTCTGATCATTGCCCAGCTTGCGCACCCAGTCTGACCGGGCGCGTTCGATGAACTTCAGGTAATTCGCGTGATAGACCACCCCGCCCATGTCGGTGTCTTCGTAATACACGCGAACCGGGTAAACATGTTTCATTGCGGTTGTTCCAATCGGGCAAACAGACGCAACGCATGAGAGGAATCCTGCGCTGCCCCGGGTAAAACCGGATCGTAGGCGGCGCGGATCAAGGCGGCAATATCAGGCCGTAAGATCGTTGCGTCACCTGCGATGGCCAAAGGTGACGCGCTACGGAATGCCGTATCGGACCATAGCAGAATGGTCTGCACCACCTGGCTGAGCGCCAGTGTTTCCGCCGGGACCTTGGACATCTCCTTGTCCATGCGCAGAAACACAAAAGCCGCGCGAATTGCGCCATCTTCTTCGAACCGGAAAATGCGATACTGATTGGCATCAGCGGCAACCAACCGCTCGACCAATGGAGCCAAATCCGGGATCAGGCGATCCAGGTCAGGAACTTCCAACAACTCCTGCCAATCTCGGAAGAAGAAGACCATGCAGTTGGCACCCAGTTCAGGGTCCGTCTCGGTCATCTTATGACCGGCCAGAGTGACGACCGCTTCAAACGCGCCTTTGACGGTCGCGAGTGTCCCATCCTCGACACCGAATACGATTGGAGCGATGGGCCGCCCCCAGCGCGCAAACAAAAACTCACCGTTTTCGCGCGTGAACAGCGCTTGGATCTCTTCCGGAGTCACGCTTGAACCTTCATCTTCTGAAAAATACTCTCAGTGAGAGGCATAAAATCTCTTGCGAACTGCTTCAACCAAACAGATCGCTTTGCCCTTTGGGCGCAGCCATCCCCAGATGCGTCCATGCTTTTTGCGCCAGCATCCGTCCGCGCGGGGTGCGTTGGATCAGTCCTTGCTGCAACAGAAAGGGCTCGATCACTTCTTCCAGCGAGTCCCGGCTTTCCGACAACGCCGCCGATAGCGTCTCGATCCCAACCGGACCACCAGCATAGTTCTCGGCAATCAGCTTCAGATACCGGCGGTCGGCTCCGTCCAGACCCAAATTGTCGACACCCAGTCGGGTCAACGCCCCATCCGCCAATTCGCGGGTAATCCGACCATCACCTTCGACAATGGCAAAATCCACGACCCGCCGCAGCAAACGACCGGCGATCCGCGGTGTGCCGCGCGACCTTCGCGCAATTTCGCGCGCGCCTTCATCGTCGGCAGGTGCTCCCAGCTTCCGCGCATTCCGTGTGACAATCTCATGCAACTCGTCGACCGTGTAAAACTGCAGCCGGGTTGGAATACCAAAGCGATCTCGCAGTGGGGTAGTCAATAGCCCCATGCGTGTGGTCGCCCCGACCAGCGTGAAAGGCTGCAACTCAATTCGCACCGTCCGCGCCGCCGGGCCTTCACCGATCACCAGATCCAGTTCGAAATCCTCCATCGCTGGATAAAGAACCTCTTCAACTGCCGGGTTCAGACGATGAATCTCGTCGATGAATAACACATCTCTTGATTCCAGATTGGTCAGGATCGCCGCCAGATCCCCCGCCTTGGCCAGAACGGGCCCCGAGGTCATGCGGAAATTCACTCCCAACTCACGCGCCATGATCTGCGCCAGCGTGGTCTTCCCCAATCCCGGGGGGCCATGGAACAGTGTATGGTCCATGGCCTCACCCCGCTGGCGGGCCGACTGTATAAAGATGCGTAGGTTCGCGCGTGCCTCGGCCTGACCGATAAATTCATCAAGGCCCTGAGGGCGCAGGGCGCGATCATTGTCTTCCGGCATCGGCTCGGGGCGCAAGGCGGGATCGGCGTCTACCATTAACTTACCCTTTCGGAGCCAGCAGTTTCAGCGCGGCGCGGATCAGATCGGCTTCACCCGCATCGGGCAAATTGGCCGCTGCCTCGGCAACAGCAGAAGCCGCCTCGGATGGGCCATAGCCAAGATTGCCCAGCGCCGAAAGCGCGCCCGCAGAAGCTGCAGCAGCGCCTGAGGCCGGTTTTACCGCTCGTTTCGGCGCGGGCGCAGGCTCACCCGCGTCGATGACCTCCAGAGCGGGACCATCCATTGCCTCGGTCACAGTGCCGCCCATAGCCATCACGCCTGGGGCTTTGTCCTTCAAGTCCAACACGATCCGTTGTGCCGTCTTCGGTCCGACGCCCTTGGCCGCTTTGACCGCGCCCCAATCGCCCAAGGCGATCGCACGGCTGACACCATCCGGTCCCAGCGCACTGAGGATCGACAACGAGACCTTCGCGCCCACGCCCTGAACCGAGCACAGCAGACGGTGCCATTCCTTCTCAACCAAGGACAGAAAGCCGTAAAGCTGCATCAGGTCTTCGCGTACGACCAAGTCAGTGTAGATCGAAATACCTTCACCCACACCGGGTAAAGCCGCCATGGTCCGGTCTGAGCAATAGACGATGTACCCGACCCCGCGTACGTCGATAAGAACGTGATCCGCAGCGCGATAATCCAGTCGTCCGGCGAGTTTGCCGATCATGCACGCACCTCTTTCATTCGAGCCTGCGGAGCGGAGCCATAGTAGGAGTGACAAATCGCAATCGCCAAAGCGTCCGCTGCATCCGCCCCTTTGGGCGAACAGCCCGGCAGTTGCAATTTGACCATGTGCAACACCTGTTCTTTCTCGGCGTGGCCAACTCCCACCACAGTTTTCTTGACCCGGTTGGGGGCGTATTCACCCACCGGCAGACCGGCTTGTGCCAGGGTCAATAGCGCAACACCCCGCGCCTGCCCCAACTTCAGGGTTCCTGCTCCGTCTTTGTTGACAAAGGTCTGTTCGATGGCCGCCTGATCGGGCCGGTGTTCAGCGATAACCTCGACTATCTGGTTGTGGAGCGACAAAAGCCGTTCTCCCAAATCATCACCATCGGATTTACACAAGCCATTGGCGACGTGGCTCAGGCGGCTGCCCGTTGATTCGATAACGCCCCATCCCAGGGTCCTTAGACCCGGATCAATGCCCAGAATTCGCATGTTTGCTTCGGCCTGCTCGGGTTTACTTGATCTTTTTCCATCGATTAGCACGAAGCGTGAACGTTTTCCAAGCAAAATGGTCGCAGGTTGAAAAACGACAATTGTGTCGCCCCTAGTCTTCCTGGGTTCGTTTGCGACATGGATTGGTTTATTTTCGACCTGGATATGAAGGAAAATTAACTAATGATTTAAAGGGCTTTCAGAGATACTGAGCATTGCAAGAAACGCATAGGACACATGCAAATTCAGCGCTTGCGCGGCAAGATTGAGATCACTAGATGCCGCTCAGATCGCAAGATCAGAGTTTAACACAAACCAGAAGGAAACAGGATATGGCTGCACTGGACACCACCCGCACCACCACTGGCTCATTCGGCCTCGTCGGCCGTATCGGCGCGACTTTCGCAACGGTTGTAAGCACCGTAGTTGAATGGAATGACGCCCGTGTAACACGCAACGCGCTGAACGGTCTGACCGATCGTGAACTGGCTGATATCGGCTTGTGCCGTGGCGACATCGACGAAGTCGCTGAGGGCCGTCGATAACAACTTGTCACTGCTCCAAATAAGCCCCTACTTCCTCCCTGTGGGGCGAACAGAAACACCGCGTGCTTTAAGACACGCGGTGATTTTGATTTAGGAGGGCGTTCAAACTTAGGCTAGAACATTACCTTGTTTAATTGGGTGGCAAAGAATGCAGTCACAGGATCGGCTTGCATGATCCATGCGCCAGCTTGTTCAACTGCAGTACCTTGGTGCAAGGCATCCACGCGCGTGTCGTAGGCAGACGGGCCCAGATGGGACAGAAGGAAAGCTTTGAAACCAAAGAAGCCCACCACACACATTAGTAAAACCTTGGCCGGAACTGCCGAGCGCACGCGCTGCGGCTTCATCACCACCAGTCCATCCGACCGCATGGTCGCACGATACCCACGGCTTAGTTTTTGATGCTTTTTGTTCAAGCGCGTAACGCGTTGATCAAATTCCAGTTGTTTTCCAGTCATGGCAGCCTCCAAAAAACCGCCCCCCGATTGCGTCCAATGACGGTAAAAGAAGAATGCGACAAAAACGTGGCGAAAATCCACAAAACTCCCGCAAATGGCCTAGCTTTCGCCCCGTTTGCTTAAGATTAGCGTCGTCCACTCACCAATCTCACTCCCGCGCACCTGATTGAAGCCATTTTGGATATAAACTGTGAGCACGTCATCAGCTTGTTCATTGAGGATTCCCGATAGGATTGCGTGTCCGCCTACCCGCAGATTCGCCGATATCTCTGGTGAAAGCGCGACTAGGGGTCCTTTGAGAATGTTTGCAAATATCAGGTCATAAGGCGCATGTTCATTCAGGTCGGGATGATCGAATCCCGCCGCTTCGACGCATTTCACGGCTCCTGCCATACCGTTTGCCCTCAGATTGGCCTCGGCCACGTCAACAGCAACCTCATCGATATCACTGGCGATGATATCGCCATCCCAAACCCGAGCCGCGGCCATCGCCAGCACGGCAGTACCGCAACCGATATCGGCAACTTTGGTGGCCGCGAAGCCTTCATCCAGAAGAAAGTCCAGAGCTTTGAGACATCCTAATGTCGTTCCATGATGCCCCGTGCCAAAGGCCATCGCGGCTTCAATCAACAATGGAATACGACCATCGGGCAGCTTGTCTGCGTCGTGGCTGCCATATACAAAAAAACGACCTGCTTCGACCGGGGCCAGTTCGCGACGTACATGTGCAACCCAGTCAGTTTCGGGAAGCTCTGAGACGACGAATGGCTTGGCCTCAAATGCGGCAGCCAAAACGGCCAACGCGGTCTCGTCTGGCGCTTCAGTAAAGTACCCGCCGATCTCCCATAGGCCCGAGCCATCCTCGACCTCAAACACCCCCACACCGGTGGGCTCCGGGTTCAGACGTTCCATCGCCTCGCCCAGACCCTCGGCTGCTACTCTGCCGGTCAGGGTGGTCAGTGCGGTGAATGTGGGCATTGGGGGCCTCCTGTCTCAAGCTGCCCCTGCGCGTAGGGCGGCGCGGCGCCGAGGTCAAGCGCCGGTGACTACTCGGCGGGTGCAGTGGCGTATTTCGACAGGATTGTCTCGTTCCCGGCCTCCGGATGCCGTGGGATCAGAAGAGACAAGCCCAACGACACCATCGCCATCGCAGCGGCAAGACCAAATACGGCGCCCGGTGAAATGACCCAAAGCAGGCCCAAAAGCGCAGGCAGGAACACTGCCGCGATATGGTTAATAGTAAAGGCAACGGCCGCAGTGGGTGCAATATCTGCCGGATCGGCGATCTTTTGGAAGTATGTTTTCAGTGCCAGTGCCAGCGCAAACAGAACATGATCGATCACATATAATATTGCCGCCAGCAAAACGCCCCAACCGAACCAATAGATACCACCGTAGGCTGCGAATACGATTGCAAGGCCGGAATATTCAAAGATCAGTGTGCGGCGCTCCCCGAATCTGGCAACTGCTTTGCCCAACATCGGCGCTGCGGCCATGTTGATCATCAGGTTGATGAGGTAGAGGCTGGTCAGTTCGTGCACCTCAAACCCGAACTTCTCAACCATCATGAAGCCCGCAAAAACGATGAAAATCTGACGCCGCGCGCCTGCCATGAATTGCAGGGCGTAATACAACCAGTAACGTCTGCGCAGTACGATCTTTTTGGTCTGGGGTGTCGGCGAATCGAACTGCGGAAATGCGATCAGACAAAACAGCGCAAGCAGAACGGTTACGCCGCCAGCAGCCATGAAGACGAAGTTGTAAGACAGATCGAACCGATCCCATGTCAGCACGATCAGGCCATAGACCACAGCCGTCGCAGCCGAACCCATCGCAACCAGCCAACCCAAAATCTGTGGCGCACGATCCTTGGGCAACCACTGCAGTTGCAACGACTGATTCACCGTCTCGTAATAGTGAAACCCGATTGAGCTGAACAGAGTGACAAACAACAGACCGCCAAGGCTTGGAAACCACGCGGTCACCGCAGTTGCAGCGCCCAGCATCATCAACGAGATCATGGCCAGAACCTGCTCGCGGATGAAGATGATCACTGCGATAACGCCGACGGCCAGAAACCCCGGAATTTCGCGCACCGTGTGCAACAGACCGATATCCGCCCCGTCAAAATTCGCAGCCTCAATGACAAAATTGTTCAGCAACGCACTCCATGCGTTGAACGCGATCGGCATGGTCAACGCCATCACGAACAAGAGCGTCATAGGACGGCGCCAGAGCGGAAGACTCTGCGCCTCAGACAAGGGCATGGGTTTCAGCATGAGGTTGCCTTACGCCCATTTGTACCTTTTGGCGAGTGGAAAGCGGCTGGCGCACAGTGGCTCTGCACTGATGCAGGGGTCAGTAGAAGCTTTGCGGGTCGATATCCACGGCCAGGCGGATATCGCCTTTCAACTTCAATGGCGCAATCCAGCGGGCGATGGCGTCCTGAATAGGCGCGCCTTTCGGGGCTTTGACCAAAAGCCGGACGCGGTGACGGCCACGTATGCGCGCGATGGGGGCCGGAGCCGGGCCAAAGACCTGCGCTCCGACGTCGCGCAGCGGTGCATCGTTGCGCGCCATGGCATTGCCGATATCGAAGACCGGCCCAACTTCGGGGCCCGACAGGACAATCCCGGCCATACGGCCGTAAGGCGGCACCCCAGCGGCCTGACGCCCAGCGGCTTCAGCCGTCCAGAACCCTTCTTCATCGCCCGATAGAATCGCCCGGATCACAGGATGCTCAGGCTGGAAGGTTTGCAGCAACGCCTGCCCCGGTTTATCCGCACGGCCTGCCCGGCCCGCAACCTGCCGCATCAATTGAAAGGTTCGTTCCGCCGCGCGCAGGTCGGCCCCGTGCAGGCTGAGGTCCGCATCGATCACTCCCACCAGTGTCAGCTTGGGAAAGTTATGCCCCTTCGCCACCAGTTGCGTCCCGATAATGATATCCGCATCGCCCTCGGCAATCTCTTCGATCTTGGCCTTCAAGGCCCTAGCTGAGCCAAACAGGTCAGAGCTGAGCATCGCGATCTTGGCCTCGGGGAACGTCGCCTCGGCCTCTTCGGCCAGCCTTTCAATCCCCGGCCCGACCGGTGCAAGCTTGCCCTCGACCCCGCAGGAGGGGCAGGTTTCGGGCATCGGCTTGGTCTCACCACATTGGTGGCACATCAGGCGTTTGAGGAACCGGTGCTCCACCATCCGCGCGTCGCAATGGTTACAGGCAATTTGCTCGCCACAAGCCCGGCACAAGGTCACCGGGGCATAGCCACGGCGGTTGATGAACAGCAGCGACTGTTCGCCCCGCTCAATCCGCTGCCGCACCGCCTGCCGCAGTGAGGGGGAAATCCAAGTCCCTGCCTGCATCTGTTCGGCCCGCATGTCGATGGGCTTCATCTCGGGCAGGACCGCCGCCCCGAAGCGTGCGGTCAGGTCGAGACGCTCATACTTCCCAGCCTCGGCATTCGCCCAGCTTTCCAGCGACGGCGTCGCGCTCGCCAGAACCACGCGCGCCCCGCAGATCGAGGCCCGCAGCACCGCCATATCACGTGCGCTGTAATGCACGCCATCTTCCTGTTTGTACGACGTGTCGTGCTCTTCATCGACCACAACCAGCCCCAGATCGCGGAAAGGCAGGAACAGCGCCGACCGAGCGCCCACAACCAGCTGAGCAGCCCCCTGCCCGACCATCCGCCAGACCCGACGGCGTTCTGTCATTGTTGCGCCCGAATGCCATTCCGCCGGACGCGCACCGAAACGTGCCTCGACACGGGTCAGAAACTCCGCCGTCAAAGCAATTTCGGGCAAAAGGACCAAAGCCTGCCGCCCCTTGCGCAACGCCTCGGCCACGGCTTCCAGATAAACCTCGGTTTTGCCCGACCCCGTCACGCCCTTCAGCAGCGTGGTCCCATAGTCACCCGTGCGCTGCCCGGCTTGAAGCCGCGCAACGGCTTTTGCCTGATCCTCGGTCAGGTCTTTCCCCGGCAGATCAGGGTCCAGATGGGGATAGGGCAGATCTCGCGGGCTGTCCTCTTCCCGCACAGCGCCTTGTTTGACCAGTCCTTTGACCACGGAGGAGGTTACACCCGCCTGCTCGGCCAGTTCTTTCAGTGTGAACGCCAGCCCACCGTAATCCCGCAGCACCTCCAACACCCGTGTTCGGGCGTCTGTCATCCGATCCGGTTCCGTGCTTCCCAGCCGATAAACTTTGCGCATTGACTGCGGATCACCCAATCCCGGCGCGCGCGTCGCCAGACGCAGCATCGCGGGCATAGGTGTCAGCGTGTAATCCGCTACGCGCCCCAGAAACACACGCGTCTCCTCGCGCATCGGCGCGACTTCAAGCACCCGGATCACCGACCGCGCCTTGGCCAGGTCAAAACCGCCCTGCCCCTGCCCCCAGACCACACCCAAGACTTTACGCGGCCCCAAAGGCACTTCGACAAACGCCCCAAGAAAGCACCCGCCTTCGGGCGCTTTATAGTCTAACGTCCGGTCCAGCGGTTGCGTGGTCAGCACCGCAACCAGCTCTCCTTCGTCGAAAAATCCGTTAGCGCTCACGGCATATCCTTCGCGGGGGGTTCCAGCATGGGTCTCTTTGAGGTAAAGCCATCCGCGACCAAGGCCAACCCATCAAAGGACTGCCCTCATGAAATTCTTCGTAGACACCGCCGAGATCGACGCCATCGCCGAACTGAACGATCTGGGCATGGTGGACGGCGTAACCACCAACCCCTCGCTGATCCTGAAATCGGGCCGCGACATTCTGGAAGTCACCAAAGAGATCTGTGATCTGGTCGACGGCCCCGTCTCGGCCGAAGTTGTCGCCACCGAAGCGGACGACATGATCGCCGAAGGCCGCAAGCTGGCAAAGATTGCATCGAACATTGCTGTCAAAGTACCGCTGACATGGGCGGGTTTAAAAACCTGTAAAACGCTGACCGACGAAGGCCAGATGGTCAACGTGACCCTGTGCTTCTCGACCAACCAAGCGATTCTGGCCGCCAAGGCGGGTGCGACCTTCATCTCGCCTTTCATCGGACGCCTTGACGATATCAACCTCGATGGCATGGATCTAATCGCAGATATCCGTCAGGTCTATGACAACTACGGGTTTGAAACCGAAATCCTGGCCGCCTCGATCCGTACCGTAAACCACGTGACCGACAGCGCCCGCATCGGGGCCGACGTGATTACAGCTCCTCCGGGTGTCATCAAGAAACTGGCCGACCACCCGCTGACCGACAAAGGTCTGGAAACATTCCTGGCCGACTGGGCCAAAACAGGTCAGAAAATCCTCTGATCCCAAGCGCTGCCGCGCGGTGCCGGCAGGCACCGCGCCCGGCCCAACCGCCAAAGCTGAATTTCAATCAGCGCATGGCTGGCGGGAGCTCCCGCCACAGCAGCGACGAAATTCGCCTTTCGCGTGCATTTTTCCCAAGGCAAATCCGGTAACCCGTGTTATAAGCCCGCCAAAACAAAAAACGACCGGACGGGACATGAGCAGCGATCCTAAACTCAAGGACAATCTCCGCGCCGCGATTCTGGCTGAGCCTGACGCAGTGCTGGATGACAAAGACCTGATGCAAGCCCTTGTGGCGGCAAATGAACAAGCCCGTGGTGACAATGTCGTTGATCTGCGCGGCATCGCCATGCAACGCCTTGAGGCACGGCTCGATCGGCTTGAGGATACCCATCGCTCAGTCATCGCAGCAGCTTACGAAAATCTGGCAGGCACAAATCAGGTGCATCGTGCCATTCTCCGGCTTCTCGAGCCCACAGTATTCGAAGATTTCTTGCGCGCGCTTGGCAATGACGTGGCCGAGATCCTGCGCGTCGATCACATCACATTGGTTCTTGAAACAACTATCGTGCGCGACGATCCTGTAGTGAACCAGCTTGGCGGCGTTCTGACCGTGGTCGAGCCCGGATTTATCGACAGCTACCTGACCTCGGACCGCAATGGCCAACCGCGCGAAGTAACGCTGCGCGAAATTCGCTGTCCCAATCCTCAAGTCTACGGTGAACAGGCTGATCAACTGCAATCCGAAGCCTGCCTCAAACTTGATCTCGGCGCGGGACGCTTGCCCGGCATGATTGTCATGGGTGCCAACGACCCACGGCATTTCTCACCTCAGCTTGGCACAGATCTTCTTGCCTTCTTTGCCGGTGTCTTTGAACGCTCGATGCGCCACTGGTTGTCATGAGCCTGATCTCCCCAGCCTGCCGCGATGCTTTGCAGCATTGGCTGGACAGTCTGGGGGCGCTCGCTGGGCGATCAGAGAATACGCTCGAGGCCTATCGCGGTGACGTGACCGAATTCCTGTCCTTCATGACCCTGCATCACAGCGAGCGCCAAGGGCTGGCAGCACTTGAACGTATTACCGTCTCGGATATGCGGGCCTGGATGGCGGATCAGCGCAATTCAGACGTCGGCGCGCGATCTCTGGCGCGCAAACTGTCTGCGGTCAAAAACTTCTATCGTTGGCTGGCTGAACGCGAAGGGTTCGAGCCGACCGCTGTCCTGTCCACACGCGCGCCTAAATTTACCAAGAAATTGCCGCGCCCTCTGGCCGAAGACGCAGCCCGCGCCATGATCGAAACTGTCGAGTTGCAATCATCTTCCGATTGGGTTGCCGCCCGGGATGTCGCGGTTGTAACACTCCTATACGGTTGTGGGCTTCGCATTTCCGAGGCACTTTCCCTGACCGGATCGGATGCGCCCCTACCGGATACTCTGCGCATTTCAGGGAAAGGCGGCAAAGAGCGAATCGTGCCGGTTCTTCCGGCCGCTAGGGCAGCGGTTGATCGCTATCTCCGGCTATGTCCGCATCCGCAAACACCTGATGCCCCGCTGTTTCGAGGCGTTCGGAGCGGCCCTCTGAACCCCGGGATCATTCAGGCCGTGGTCGCCAAAGCGCGAATGCAGCTTGGCTTGCCTGCCACTGCTACCCCACACGCAATGCGTCACAGCTTTGCCACCCATTTACTGTCAGCAGGTGGTGACCTGCGCGCGATTCAGGAGCTTTTGGGACACGCCTCACTTTCGACCACACAGACCTATACCGCCGTCGATACGGCACGGTTGATGGAAGTCTACAACCGCACGCACCCAAAAGCCTGAAGCAAAGACCCTTTTTGCTTTGCATCTGCGCCTTGCTTCCGTCATGACACCACCATGACACTTAGATTCAAAGCGCTTTCCGTTCATCTCTTCACCGCCACAGGTGCCGTTTTCGCAATGCTCGCCATGCTGGCCGCAGTCGAAGAGAAATGGAGCCTGATGTATCTCTGGCTGGTTGTCTCGTTCATCGTGGATGGAATCGATGGCCCGCTGGCGAGGCACTATCACGTCAAGAAGAACGCACCAGAGTTTGACGGCGTGTTGCTGGATCTGATCATCGACTATCTGACCTATGTGTTCATCCCGGCCTTTGCCCTGTTCAAATCAGGGCTGATGGACGGCTGGACCGGGTGGTTCGCAATCATCGTCATAACCTTTGCCAGCGCGATGTATTTTGCGGATACGCGCATGAAAACCAAAGACAATTCCTTCTCCGGCTTTCCAGGCTGCTGGAACATGTTCGTCATCGTGATCTTCGCTTTGGAGCCCAACTTCGGGGTCATCCTGCTGCTGGTCACTTTGCTGTCAGTCGCAATGTTCCTGCCGCTGAAATTCATTCACCCGGTCCGAACCGAGCGTTGGCGCACCTTGTCGCTGCCGATGGCCTTTGCCTGGACATTCTTTGCAGGCTGGGCCGCCTGGGTTGACTTTCACCCTGAAAGCTGGGCCCATTGGGGGCTGGTGATCACCAGCTTGTATCTGGTTTCAGCCGGAATAGCGCAGCAAATAATTCCACCGCGTAACGCCAGAGATTACAAGACTTCCTGAACCTCAAACTCAGTCCCGTTATGGGTGAACACATCACCTTCTTGCAGGCCGACCATGGCCAGATAGATCGGGCTTTGGGTCGAAATCCCCATGTAGGTTTTGCCGTCCACGTCAAACCGAGTCGTTGAGACACATACGACGAAGCGACGATTGTTGAACTTGATCACCGCACCGGGCTGCACCGTGTCCGTGACGCTGAAATCAGTGTTTTCGATGACGTCAATCTTGGCGTGATGCGCATGAACGGGTGCATCAAAGGCGGCCGCCAGGTCCGCATTCTCGCGCGAGGCAGCAATGTCATCCTTGTCATGCCCTTCCCGGTCATCCAGTTGGGAATCCTTCAGAAAGGCATCATAATGCGCCTGTGCGGTTGCCAGTTCCTGTTCTTCCAAAGACATCAAATGATCAACAATGGCTTTCTTACGTACGGCGGGATCTGTCTGGCCGGTCATGCAATTCGGTCCTTCAAATTCACTATTTGATATAGGTTGGGGCCGTGTCGCTCTGAATGCAACAGGTAAGTGCAGATCAGATCAACAGGCTGGCAGCACCTTCGTGACGCAGCAGAGCCACTTTGGTCTCTACTCCACCATGCCCTGAAAACCCCACCATCTTGCCATCCGCACCCAGAACCCGGTGACAGGGAATGATAATCGGGATGGGATTCCCACCGCATCCCCGCCCAACCGCTTGCGCAGAGTATCCAAGCTCGTCGGCCAACTCGCCGTAGGTGCGCGTATCCCCGAACGGGATGGCATACATCGCATCGCACACGCGACGCTGAAATTCTGACCCCTTGATCCAATAGGGCAGATCGAACTGCTGCATACGCCCTTCGTCATAAGCACGCAATTGCGCCGCCGCCTCTTGCAGAACCGGGGTGGCCGGGCCTTCGTCTCGGCCATTCCAGACAAGTCGTGTAATAGCGCCATCGATCTCTTCGACACCAAGGCAACCAAACTGAGTTTCTACGGCGATCATCGGCATAAGAGAACGGTTGCAGATGTTTCGTCACACCTGCAACCCGAATCCTGACGATCCGCCCTTCATCTGGCCAAAAATACCACGGAGCGCGAGGCAGAGCCTCGCATCAGCGAACTCTCTTACGCGCTCCGTTTGGGTGTCAGCTCAGCGCTTCGTTGCAGCGCCCGCACACGCCCGGATGGGCGTGCAGCCCCACATCGGGCAGGATTTTCCAGCACCGCTGGCATTTGTCTCCCTGGGCCTTTTCGAAGACCACGGCGACGCCTTCGATTTCCGGCACCCGGAACGCCTCGGCGGGGGCCGGATCGCCTGTGACGGCCAGGCCCGAAGTGATGCACATGTCATCCACGTCGAAAGATGCCAGCAGATCGCGGGTTTCTTGATCCTCGACATACACGATCGGAGCGGCTTCAAGGCTGGATCCGATCACTTTGTCCTGCCGCTGAATCTCCAGCGCGGCAGTCACGGCACGGCGGACACGGCGGACTTTGGCCATGCTGGCTTCCAGTTCTTCATGGCGCCAGTCGGTGGGCGTTTCAGGGAAATCGACCAGATGGACCGAGCTGTCATCGGCCGGGAATCGTTCCAGCCAAACCTCTTCCATGGTGAAAACCAGAACCGGGGCCAGCCATGTGGTCAGGCGGTGGAACAGTATATCCAGCACCGTCCGCGCGGCGCGGCGGCGCAGGCTGTCACCGTCGCAATATAGCGCGTCCTTGCGGACGTCGAAGTAGAAGGACGACAGATCGACAGTGGCAAAGGTGAACACGGCGCTGAACACGCCCTGAAAATCGAAGGATGCATAGCCCTTGCGCACCTGCTCATCCAGCTCTGCAAGACGGCTGAGCACCCAACGCTCCAAGCGTGGCATGTCCTCGGGCGCGACGCGGTCGGCTTCGGTGAAATCGGCAAGCGAGCCCAACATGAAGCGCATGGTGTTGCGCAGGCGGCGATAGCTGTCGGCGGTGCCTTTCAGGATTTCCGGCCCGATCCGCTGATCGGCGGTGTAGTCGGTCTGGGCCACCCACAGACGCAGGATATCGGCGCCGTATTGCTTTACGACCTCTTCCGGCACGATGGTGTTGCCCAGCGATTTGGACATCTTGTTGCCCTTGGCATCCAAGGTGAAACCGTGGGTCACCACATTGCGATAGGGCGCACGGCCCTTGGTGCCACATGCCTGCAGCATCGAAGAATGGAACCAGCCGCGGTGCTGGTCAGTACCTTCCATATAAACGTCGGCAATACCGTCCTCGGTCCCGTCCTCACGATCACGCAGAACGAAAGCGTGGGTCGAGCCCGAATCGAACCATACGTCCAGCACGTCGAACACCTGGTCGTACTCGTCCGGGTTGACGATTCCGTCGAGAATCTTTTCTTTGAACCCGTCCGTGTACCAGACATCTGCGCCGTCTTTCTCGAACGCTACCTTGATACGGGCGTTCAGATCTGCGTTGCGCAACAGATAATCCGCGTCGGTGGGCAAAGCCCCCTTCTTGGTGAAGCAGGTCAGCGGCACACCCCACGCGCGTTGGCGTGACAGTACCCAGTCCGGGCGCGCCTCGATCATCGAATACAGGCGGTTGCGGCCCGTTTGTGGGGTCCACTTGACCAACTCATCGATAGACCGCAGGGCGCGTTCGCGGATGGTGTCGCCCATCTCTCCCATGCCGTCATCCAGTTTGCGGTCCACTGATGCGAACCACTGCGGCGTGTTACGGTAGATGATCGGAGCTTTCGAGCGCCACGAATGCGGATAGCTGTGCTTGATCTTGCCACGCGCCAGCAGCCCGCCAACCTCGGCCAGCTTGTCGATGACAGCTTTGTTTGCTTCACCCTCACCGCCCTTGCGGGACAGGATGTATTTGCCCCCGAAGAACGGTAGATCAGCGCGGAAAGAGCCATCGTCCATTACGTTATAGGTGATGACCTGTTCCAGCATGCCCAGATCGCGATATAGCTCGAATTCCTCCATACCGTGCGAGGGCGCGCAATGGACAAAACCGGTACCTTCCGTATCGGTCACAAACTCAGCAGCGCGGAAGTCACGGATATCGTCCCATTCGCCGTTGCCGCCCTCGGCCCCCGCCAGCGGGTGGGTTAGCTGAATCTTGGCTAAATCCTCTTGACTGACATCGCACAGACGGCGGTACATCGAGTCATCCAGCCGCGCACGTGCAAATACGTCCGCCGCGCGATCGTCAGCCAGCAGGTAACGCTCACCGATCCGCGCCCAGCATTCCTCAGGGCGGCCAGTCACTTCGTAGAGGCCGTACGAGATGTCTTCGCCATAAACTACGGCTTTGTTCGACGGCATTGTCCAAGGTGTGGTGGTCCAGATCACCACATAGGCGTTGTCCAACGTCACATCGCCGGTGTTCACAACCTTGAATTTCACCCAGATGGTGAAACTTTCCTTGTCGTGATACTCGACCTCAGCTTCGGCCAGAGCGGTTTTCTCGATGGGCGACCACATCACGGGTTTCGAGCCCTGATATAAAGTCCCATTCATCAGGAACTTCATGAACTCGTCGGCAATCACGGCTTCGGCGTGATAGTCCATAGTGATGTAGGGATCGGGCCAGTTGCCGGTGATGCCAAGACGCTTGAACTCTTCGCGCTGAATGTCGATCCAACCTTCGGCGAACTTGCGACATTCCTGACGGAAGTCGACGATGTTCACCTCGTCCTTGTTCTTACCCTTCTTGCGGTACTGTTCCTCGATCTTCCATTCGATCGGTAAGCCGTGGCAGTCCCAGCCGGGCACATAACGCGAGTCGAAGCCCATCATCTGATGCGAACGCACGATCATGTCCTTGATGGTCTTGTTTAGCGCGTGACCGATATGCAGATGCCCATTCGCATAGGGGGGGCCATCGTGCAGGGTAAAGGGTTTACGGCCCTCTTTCTCGCGCAGGCGGTCATAGACACCGATCTTTTCCCAGCGCTCCAGCCATGCAGGCTCGCGCTTGGGCAGGCCAGCTCGCATCGGGAATTCGGTCTTGGGCAGGTTCAGCGTGTCTTTGTAGTCAGGTGTTTGGGGTGTGTCGGCGCACATTTGGGGCGTCCTCAGGATGATCTTGTCGTATGTGGATCGAAGCGGTCAGTGCGATATCTCAAGCACCTTTGCCCGGCGTCTCGCGATATCAGAGCGCCGGGGATATAATTCGAATAATGATGGCCAGACGGTCAAACATGGCCGCGCTTATAGGACGCTCGCCCTCAATGGTCCAGAGGTTCCGCACTCTGAGGCGAATGGCGCAGCTTGGCCCAGCGATTGAGCCATGCCAGCCCTGCCAGAGCGAGCCCTAACGCAAGCAGAGAAAAGACGCGGATTAGCCCTCCCAATCCGGCGATATCGATCAGAAATACCTTGGCCACCGCCAACCCGATAACAGCCAAGCCAGCCTTGCGCATCAAATCAGAGTGGCGGGCCAGTGATTGATAAAACAACGCCGCTCCGACCACCAACAACGTGATTGTATAAGTATAAAGCTCGGGCTGAGTGACGCCGTTGCCTTCATACATACCGCCCGCGCCCTGCCAGACATGCCGGATCGCTAATCCCAGCCAGGCAATTGCCAGAACTGTGGCTGCTCCATAGCTGATCTGTTTCAGCAGAACGGGCTGTGTAACGACACGCCAGGCCGAGAAACCAATTGCCAGCGCGGGCAACAAATAGGCAACGGCGAGCGTGTTCAAAACCAGTGGTCCCAGTACCGGGTCCGCAAACGGGTTGAGCAGCGGGTTGGCTTCTGACAACGCCTGACCCAGGCGATACACACCATGCGCACCGAAGAAAGCAGCCAAGGCGTAGCGCAGATAGTTTAACTTACCGCCCAGCTTGAACCGTTGCACCTGTGCGAAAGCCAGCAGCAGCCAGATGACCGCGAGCAATCCCAGCCCCCAGTGGCTGTTGGTGGCACCGCCTTCGCCGAAACTTTCCAGCCAGCGCAGCAACAGCAGCGACAGCAGTATCCCCGCCGTCGCCCAAGCCGCGCTTTCAAGCAGCAATGAAGCAATCGGGCGGTCTAGGGGCTTTAGTAGCGCCCAGCCCGCGATGAACCCGGCAACCGCAGCCGAATAGACCAGCGTCATTTCGAGCAATGGAGCGCTTTCGGCCCAAACAAGCCCCGGGTCCAACACCAGTCGGACTGTGACGGTGAACACGCCTGCCCAGATGAACCAGCTCATCGGAGGCAGTTCAAATCGTCTGTCCAACGCGGCGGCCACAACGATCATGGCGACAAGCGCCACGGTTAAAGCAGCCGAACTGAGCACAATAATGCAGGCAAAGCTGAGACAAGAAAGAGCGGACAGAGTCGCCAAGGCAGGGCGCATACGGTTTTCACCATCCACCCGCGCGAACCGTTCGGCCAGAACTACCATCATCGCGCCCAAAGAGATGGCATGAAGCGCCCATGGGTAGGCTCCTAATACCTCAGCAGGCTGCCATCCGACCTCAAGCGCGATCGCCAAGGCCGGTGCAAATATCGCCGCCCCTCCGGCCCATACCACGCTATAGCGTCCGGCCTGAAAGGATCGCCAAGCTGCAATCAAAGTGACTAAAGCGCCCAAGGCCACCAATTGCGTGACGCTCCAAGGATAATCTGCCTCGGCTGTTTCCGCATAGGTATCCACAAAGCGAAGCCATACTGCGCCTCCATCCAACCCGTGCACCAAGACAAACCAGATTAGTCCCAGTGCTGGGAATGCGGTCACATCCTGCAATGCGCGCGCATCCTTTGCCCAGAGCATCAGCGCCAATACCAAACCTGCGAACAGCACAACGCCCAACCAGAATTCACCGCCTGAATCTGACCAATGCAGCGATAAAATCACTGAGGAAACAAGTACCGCACCAAAGGCAATCCGAGTTGGAAACTCGGGCCATGGTTCTCCTTTCCGGCGTCGGATAATCTCGGTCACCATCGCACCAGAGTGGTTTGGCCAGATACGCCGTATGGGTATCGCAATCGCAATGATCGCCAGTGCCGTGACGCAGGTTAGATACCCGGGCTCGGTCGACGGCGAAGACAGTACCAGCAGAAACGCGGCCCCATAGGCGCCAATTAGGGTCAACACCGAAATCCACGCCCAACGCCTGACTGTATCAATTCCCAGACCCAATACGGCGATTATGATAAAGTAACCGTAGAGCCAGCTCGGATCATCCGAGGAACCACCCACGGCAAAGGGGGCGGCAAAAGCTCCGATCAGGCCAACAGCCGCCAATAGCGGCCCATGGAACCAACCCAACACGAGCCCGAACAGCGCGATGACAACCAACCCGGCCAATGCTGCCTCGGGCCCAATCAGATCATAAAGCTGGCGTGCAGCCAGAACGCCGCCTAACAGGGTGACCAGCCCTGCGCCTGAAAATACCGATGGGAGATAAGCGGTTGAGGCCTCCTCATCATCACCGAACCGACGGCGGATCACCTCACCCGCGCCGATCAGCAGCAAGCCAAAGACCAGCGCAGCAGCGACCCGCGCCGTGGGGGGCAACAACCCGTTTTCGACCCCATACTGAACCAGAAAGATCCCCGCCAGCGCCAGCGAGAGCGCTGATACCGCGTAGAACCAGTTTTCGCGCAACCACGCGCCCAGCGCCGCGATTTTTTCTTCACGAAATACGATACTGGCTGGAGGATCTTTGATCTCGGGAGCTTGCGGTGTCTCCGTTAGACCTTCGTCGGTGGTGGTTGAAGCTTTTGCCGCTGCCCAAGGCGCAGGCTTAGCTTGCGCGGTCGTGGGTTCTGATCGGGACGTTTTGGGTGCCTCAGCAGTGCTTTCGGGCATTTGCCCTGCAAGTTGCCGCTCAAGCTGTTCTACCCGTTTGCGCAACCGCGATTGGCCAACCAGCAATACGATGATCGAAGCAGGAATGGCCAGAACGATCAGGCCAATGAGAACAAGCAAGGATTCCAACCGAAACCTCCGAGGTAGGATACATCAAACGTATCGCGGTGATCGGCAGGTTTATAGTAAGGAAATCCACATGATTACCGTATGTTGCTTTGCAAGCCTGCCTAAAACAGCGCCAAGTTGGGGCGCGCCAGCATCAACCAGACGATTGTCAGCACAGCAACAAAGGCCGGAATGCCGCAGGCGAACCAAAGGCGGAACAATCGGAAATATGCAACCGGCAAAGCAGTCCCATCGTGATTGGCCAGTCTTGCATAATCCCGCAGCCTGATTTGTATCCAAACCACAGGCAACCAGAACAGGCCGGTCGGAATATAAAGCAGCACAGACGCCACGATCCAATCCTCTGTCAGAGACCAACCTAAGCGCCATGCCAACAACAGTGCGCCCGTCACAGGCTGTAGTACGACCGCGGTTGCGGTGAAAATCATGTCGGCCAACACCACGATACCTGCAGTATGGGCGATAATCCTCGCGTCTGCTGTTCGATGCGCCATCAGCATGAAAAAGGCGATGCCCGCGCCTGTTCCCAACAGAACACACGCTCCGATCACATGCAGCCAGCGCAGAAACAGGTCCGGGTCCATTAGCGGCTCTCCAACATGGGTCGAGCAACCAATGACAGCATCAATGCGGGCGCGATTTTGACCAATGGTCCCAGCGGATCTAGCCAAAGCTCTGGTGCCATCAACGTTGCGGCTATCAAATAAAACATGGCGATCGCGGCTTGAGCCAAACAAACGCGGGCCGCCCAAGGGCGCCACAGAATTGCCAGCCCCAGCATTATGTCAATCAATGACCAGAACACTACGCTTGCATTTGCGATGGCGCCTGACCAACCATTCCTCGTAAGGACTTCGGCTGCCTGAGAAAGACCCGTTAGTCCGAACATACCGGATAGGACCCAGAAGAGGCAGAGCACAGCAATAACGACCGGCATCAGCAACGTCATCCGAGCTGTCAGCCTGTGTTCTTTCGCGCAAGCCAGCCCGCCATAAATCTCCTCTAATCCGGCCAGAGAGCGGCCCGTAGCACGGCGATATGGCTCAGGGTCGCCTGTCACCCCTTGCGCCATTACCTTCATCGCCGTACTCCGCAGCGGTGATCGCCACCCAAGGTACCCAAGCAGATCTGCCACAGCCGCGACGACTTTCGTTACCTTTGGTGGCATTGTGATAGTTAAGTGTGCAGGCGAAAAGCCAAGCCAGTGTCGTGTCACTGACAAAACCCGCGACAGCGGTTGCGGCGTATCTTCCACCAGATCGTAGCTACCTGGCGGCAGATCGTCGCGAATGGCTGACAAGACGGCGGCGCACAGGTCTCGCATCCCGACACATTGCACCGGAGTTCCAGGAAAGGCGACCGGCTGTACGAAAGGCACTGCCGCCAGCATTCGCAACAGCGCCGTGCCGCCATAATCGCTCTGTCCGATCACCAACCCGGGCTTGAAGCACCACAAAGTCGCGCCACTTGCGCGTAGGGCCGCATCCCCGTCCGCCTTGGAGCGCATGAACTCGGTCGTGGCATCGGTGTCGGCCCCGATTGCCGAGACCTGGACGATTGAAACGCCTGCCTCGGCACAAGCCTGTCCCAGCGATGCAATAGCCGTGTAATGCACTGCGCGCAGATCGTCTTGTCCCCCATCCTGCAGCGCCCCGGCGCAATTCACTACCACATCCACACCTGTGAGGAGTGGCCTCCAGTCCCCGGCTGATCTAAAGTCACGCAGGTCGCCCGACACCAAATCGACATCGGGCAAGACACGTCCCGCTGTCTTTCGGCTGCGTATAAGGCCCTTGACCTCGAGACCATCTGCATGCAGCGCCCGAACAACAGCCGCGCCGATGAAACCATAGGCGCCCAGCACCAATACTGTTTTTTCTTTCAACTTCGCTGCCACAGGTTGACCCACACGTGTTTACGTCACCCTAGCGGATCAAACCCCTGCGACCAGCTTGACTGAGCTGTCTGCGACAACAGCACCGATCAGGGATGGAACAGGGAACCGACCAAGAATGCGATCCCAGCGGCCAGACCACCGATCAGAAGTGTTTCGGCCCCGGATCGCCACCAAGGCGCAAGGGACCAGCGGCTTTTCATGGCTCCGATGGCAAAGAATACACCTGCCGTCATCCAGGCCGAAACGGTAAACGCACCTTCAATCGAGAAAAGGAATGGCAGCAATGGAATCATACCCGCGACTAGAAAAGCAAAGAACGTCGCCATTGCGGCTTTCAGCGGGTGCGGGTCGACGCTGCCTAACCCGTATTCGCCCTCGATCATCAGGTTAATCCAATTGTCGTGGTTTGAGGTGATCTCATCCGTGGCCTCGTCCAACACGCGGCCCGACAGACCTTTTTGCGTAAGGATTTCGCGTACTTCCTTGCGCTCTCCGTCCGGATAAAGCCTGATATGCTGTTCCTCGATGGCGCGGATGCGATGGATGTTGTCGATTTCAGCCTTGGTGCCAGAATAGTTGCCCGCCGCCATCGAGAACCCATCCGCCAGCACATTGGCCAACCCGAGCGCTACGATGACAAATGGCGATAGCCCCGCCCCCGCGACACCGGCGACGATGGCGAACGTGGTGACCGATCCATCGATGCCGCCATAGACCACATCACGCAACACACCACGTCCAGGCGGGGCATTGATCCGTTCGGTAATCTCTTGCTGGCTGTGGCCGTGATCGGTCATGGCTTGCTCCGACTTTTTTATGACGGATCCATGCTATTGTGGCCTTGCGCCAGATCAACTCTTGAAAAACAGCCCGCTAAGTGCGCGTTTGATCATGCCCCGCGTCGAGGGTTTGTGGCGTTTTGAAAAGGGCAGAGGTCGGCACACCTCCATCGCGGCGACGCCAACGCGAGCTGTTAACGCACCATTGACCAAGCCCTCGCCGAACCGGCGAGACAGTTTGCTGAGGACTGAGCCGCCCAGGATCGGCTCCAGTAAATCATCCCCTACAGCTACGGCACCGGTTGCAACCAAATGCACAAACACAGCACGGGTCAGGCTCCAACTGCCAAGAAAGCCCGCCCGACCGCCGTAAATCTCGGCGACGCGTCGGATCATGCGCAATGAACTTGCCAACGCCGTTGCGACGTCAGCCAGCGCAAGTGGCACCAGAGCGGTCACGGTAGCGACCTGCCGGGCTGCGGCCTCGACCTCGCGACTGGCGGTGGCGTCCAGCGAGGCCAAAAGTTCGTCTTCGGCCAAGCTCAGCAGGGTGGCGGCATCGAATTGTTCGCCCATGCGTTCGTTCAGACGGTCGCGGCCCCAGCGGGTTTCATCACGCCCCTTGTAGAACGCAATCAGCCGTGTGGTGACGGTGCGGGCTTGCGTCAAGTCCTCGTCTGCTAACGCAGCATCGGCAGCGCGGCGTAACCCGTCCACGCGAGCAAGGCGACTAATCGCGGCCAATTCACGTAGTGCGATAACCAGCACGACCAGCAAAAGCGCGGCGATCAGGCCCGTGACGATCCACCCCAGAATTGGGGCGCGTTCCAGCAGCGACATGGCAAAATCCCACGCCGCAACCGAGACCACCGCGCCTACGACTGCAAGCGCCAAACCCCAAAACCAGCGCGCCAATGCCGATGGTTTTCGGGCTGCAAACCGAACAGCGGCCTGCATCGCCTGCCCCTGAGGAGGTGCAATATCAGGTACGGGTGGTGCGGTTGAAACATCGGCTGCCGGGGTGTCGTCTTCCAGATCAATCAGCACGGGGCCCTTAGCCATCGACCTCCTCCTTACGTGTCCAGACATATTCGATATCTGGCAGGTTTTCGTCATTCTCGGACCCGTCGCTGCGCGCGACCTCTACAAACGCGTTGCGTTCATAGAACCGACAGGCGCGGTGATTGGCCTGAAACGCATATAGTTTGAGATTGGGGCGCTGCGTCTTCGCAAGATCAAGCAATTGCTTTCCGATCCCCTGCCCACGCGCCGGTGCTGTCAAATAGAGCGACTGCACTTCTTCCCCATCCAACGCCAGAAATCCGGCGACCAGGCCCTGCACCTCGGCGACAGTGACCCAGCCCAAATCAATCATGCGACCGCAAAATGCGATGGTTTCAGCTTCGGAATGCAGCTCTGGCATCCAGTCATTTTCCCGTGCAAACCCGTGCAGAATTGCGCCGGTGGTTCCGGCATCGGTACTGCGTGCTGGGCGGAGGATCGCGTTCACAACCGATCTCCGATCAGGAATTGCGCGGCTCGGTCTAATCGAATATGCGGTGGGCCGTCTCCGGGATTCAGGGTCAGATGCGCCGGTGCGAAGGCCATATAGCCATAATCCTCGCCCAACCAACCTTCGGCCCCGTTTCGCGCGGGGCCAAGCAGATGGGCCGGGTCCTCTGGCAGATCACCGGGATAGAACGCCGCCTGCTTGCCACTGTCCAGCAGAGTACCGCGCACGCAAGGGAGTTCAACGCCGTTATGGCTGCGCATCTCTTCCGTCGTGGTTCGAAGCGAAGCCAACGATAAGGCCGCCGTCTCAGCGCCCGCAAAGCTGGCGCGATCGCGCGCTTCACGGGTCAGAGCCTCAATAATCGCGGTCAGGCGTGGGTGCTGCAGATGGTGCAGATGGTCCGCTTTGGTGGCCGCAAACAGGATACGCTCGACCCGCTTGCCAAGCAGCAGTTTGTTCAGCCACGCATTGCGACCGGGGCGGAAGGCCGACAGGATATCGGCCATGGCGCGGCGCATATCTTCAACCGTTTGCGGGCCTTTGTGGATCGCGCCCAGCGCATCGACCAGAACGATCTGCCGGTCGATCCGGGCAAAGTGATCGCGGAAGAAGGGTTTGACCACCTGCGCTTTATACGCCTCGTACCGCCGCTCCATCTCGCGGTGCAGTGAACGGCGGCGTGACGTCTCGGACACTGGCAAAGGTGCGAAGGTCAGCACTGGGGACCCGGCAAGATCACCCGGCAGGAGAAACCGACCGGGGGTGCAGTCATAGAACCCGGCCTCACGCGCGGTATTCAGGTATTCGGTGAAGCTGCGGGCGAGGTCCTGCGCCTGGGGCTCATCATGTGGCGCGGTTGGGTCGGCCGCTCTGACCTTGGCCAGAAACGCCTCTGCTTGTGGACGGTTGGATATGTGCTCCAACGTGCCACGCGACCAGTCCTCGTAGGATTTTTCCAGCAGGGCCAAATCCAGCAACCATTCACCGGGATAATCCACGATGTCCAGATGCAAAGTTCGCGGCCCCTGTAGCCCTGACAGCAGACCCGCGGGCTGGACTTTGAACGACAGGCGAAGTTCCGATACCGCCCTTGTGCTGTCTGGCCAGTGCGGTGTAGGCCCCGTGAGCGCTGACAGATGGGATTCGAAATCGAACCGGGGCACGGTATCGTCGGGTTGGGGTTGCAGATAGCTGGCGGTGATCCGCCCCTCTCGCTGCGCCACCAACCCGGTCATACGGCCGCGGTCCAGGAGGTTGGCCACCAGCGATGTGATAAATACGGTTTTACCAGACCGCGCCAATCCCGTAACGCCCAGCCGAATGACCGGCTCAAAGAACGTCTCGGACACGCGGTCGCCCACGGATTCGACACCGCGCACCAGACTGTCTGCAAATGATGAGATGACCAAGCTGTCGCCCCGCAATTATCGTTTTGCCCAAGATAGGTAGCGGTTACCGCACTTGCCAGAGCTTTCGCCCCCTTGCCCGACCGACCAAGGCGCGATACCAGCGCCTCATGCCCAGATACGCGCTGAAAGTCGAATACCAAGGGGAACCGTTCGCCGGATGGCAACGGCAAAAAGAGCTACCCTCGGTTCAGGGTGCCATCGAACACGCATTGTCGCGGATCGAACCCGGCGAACATACCATTGCTGCCGCCGGACGTACGGACGCAGGAGTTCACGCGCTGGGGCAAGTGGCCCATTGCGATCTGGTCAAGGACTGGGATCCGTTCCGTCTGTCCGAGGCGCTGAATTACCACCTCAAGCCGCAGCCCGTCGCTATCGTGAACGCCGCGCGGGTGGATGATGACTGGCACGCCCGCTTTTCGGCGCTAGAGCGGCAGTATCTGTTCCGCATCCTGATGCGTCGGGCGCCTGCGACTCATGATCGGGGACAGGTCTGGCAGATTAATCATACCCTGGATGTCGCAGCGATGCAGGCCGGGGCGGATATTCTGATCGGGCGTCATGATTTCACCACCTTCCGATCCTCCATCTGCCAGGCCGCCAGCCCTGTTAAAACGCTGGATGAATTGCGGGTGGAACGGGTGCAGGGCTTCTCTGGCCCCGAAATCCACTTTCACGTCCGCGCCCGATCATTCCTGCACAATCAGGTACGTAGCTTTGTTGGAACGTTAGAGCGCGTGGGGGCCGGAGCGTGGACGCCCGAGGACGTGCGCGAAGCGCTGGTGGCAGTTGATCGCTCGGCTTGTGGCCCAGTTTGCCCCCCGCAGGGGCTGTATTTGGCAAGGGTCGGATATCCGGAGCCAGTTTTCGACTAAGGTTACAAAGCCCGAAGCAGCAGCCCGCTTGCAATCACAGCGATGATTAGTCCTGCAACCAGTTCGATTGTAGGGGCCAGCACTGATGCAAAGCGCGTGGCCGAGGCTGAGGCAAGCAACCCGCCGCGCAGCCCGAAGGACGTCCATCCGACCAGAGTCGTCACCGTTGCAGTGCCCAGCGCCATAGCGAACGCGCCCGCGATGCCAACCATCGCGATACCCATCTGCCAAGTCAGAATCAGCACAAACAACGCCCCGGTACAGGGTCGTGCAGCGATGCCTGCGACCAAAACCATTGCCTCGCGCACGCTGCCGACCTGAGCGACCTCTTCGGCTGTCGGGCCGTGACGGTGGCCACAATCCGCGCAGACGTCGTGGTCGTGATGATGGTGATCAGGGTTGTGCGCATGGTGATGGTGGTCGTGTGTATGCGATGTCTGGCTTTTGCGATGCCGTACAAAGCTGCGCAGCGCGCGAAAGATCAACCACAAGCCGATTACCGCAATCATGCCATAGCTGATCGGCGCCATGACCTGTTCGGTCGTGCCTACCAACGTCTCGCGCGACATCTGGAACACGAGAACACCCGCATAAACCAACACGATTGCCGTGACTGCTTGACCCAGACTCGACAAAACACTGATCGCGGATAGTCGCCAAAACGCGACACGACGGCCCAACCCGTACCCCCCGATTAATACCTTGCCATGACCTGGTCCAATGGCGTGGAAAAAACCATAGGCGAAACAGACGGCCAGTAGCGTCGCGATAGCTTCGGGCTGCTCGGCCCGGGCTGCACGCAAGGCGCGAGCGATCTGGTTCTGGAACTCCCGCTGCTCATCAGCCGCCCATGCAGCCAGATGATCAAAGCCACCGCTGCCCCAGAACCAAAGGAGCAACCCGCAAGCGATAACGACGGGAACGATCAGGTATTTGGACATGAAAGTCTGATCTCAGTTGCGAATTTCTCACCAACCAAGGGGATGTCGTTCTCCTCGAGGTCATAGTCGGCATCGAGTGTCCGTAAAAACGCCTGCATCTGCGCCAGTTCTGCGTCAATGTCTGGATCGCTCCGGTCAATCTGACAGATGACAGGACCCGAAACCGTCACAGGCCGGGTCACCTCGTAGGCGGTGTAAAAGCTCTCATCAAAGGCTTTGATCGACAGGTCACTTGCCGGAACGGGCGTGCCTTCTACCGAGCGCAAATGCGTGGTCACGATACGTGCATCTTCAGTCGTCGCTTGTGGCTCTAACGGGCCAGACAGGGGGATCACGGTCTCGCCCATACGAATGACCAAATCGCCGTTGTACCCTTCAACCCATTGCGCATCGAAGCCGCTTAGAAATTTTTCTTCCGCTTCGGTCAGCACGCCATCGCCGTCCTGATCCAATCTCATGTCTTCCAGCACCAGCAGCGAATAGAATTCATCATAGGCCCAGGTCACACGCACATGGGTCAGGTTGCCTGCGTCATCGACCACGAACTCCAGTCCCGTGTCGATAAAGACGTGCGGGTGGGCCAAAACCGGAAATGGCAGGCAGCAGGTTAGAAGGGTCGCAATCCAACGCATAGCGCAAAGATAGGGTGCGGGGCAGGCATCGGCAATCCGGTTCCCCGGAGTATCGCAGAATCTAGCCGAGTTAATTGGGCGGAAACAGAACCAGAGTCTGTAGCGCCGTTCCCACAGGTCCCTGCGTGTCAAACAAAACCGACTGCGACATACCAATCCCCGACGACTGCCAGTGCGAAATCGAATCGGAGGCCAGCCAGTCTGAGGTGGGCTCTCGATGGACTTGTATCGTCAGATCGGTGTTCATGAATCCCATCTCGGTCGTGGGCGCATTCCATGATATGCCATTACCACAATCCGCGAGCGGGCAGAGCGCCTGTATCGGCGAGGGATCTTCGCCATCAACCAAGGGGGGCGTGCGCATCCACACGATTTTGGGACCAGCGCCCTGATTGCCGCCAGCTGGATAGCCAATTTCTGAGTGATGGGCAAAGCCAGGCAGATCATGCCGCATTTCACCGATTGGAAATGGGCCATCGACGACATCTTCCAATCGCGGTGCGGGCAGGTCGACATTGGGAACAGACCCAAGGTCCCTGCGCGCCACATGCATGGTGGTTGCCGTTGCACAAAGCGTATCATCCAGGTCATGAACGGTGACGCGTGTGGTCGCCAGCGTTTTTGTGTGGCGCGTGGTCTCCGCCGCGACCCGCAAACCGGCCAAAGGCAGCGGGCGCAGCAAATTGACCGTGAGGCGGGTCAACATCTTATCTGGTCCGACCTCGGTCTCGGCCGCTCGTACAATCAGGCCACTGACTGGCCCCGCATGACAGTTATCTGCGGACCAGGGCCCGCGCGCGGGATCATTGCCGACAAACTCACCTTGCGTATTCTGATGAAAATACGCCTTCCCCAACACATCCGATATCATCGCGGTTGCTTCTGCCTCAGACTTTTTCCTGCGTGTACTTCTTTAGTTCGGCGCGGGCGACCTGGCGACGATGCACCGCGTCGGGTCCATCCGCCAGACGCAAGGTGCGTACATGAGTCCACGCGTTCGCCAAAGGTGTATCCTGGCTGATACCCTGCGCGCCAAACATCTGCACAGCCTCGTCGATAACCTTCAGCGCAACTTTAGGCGCCACGACCTTGATCTGGCTGATCCAAGGGGCCGCCGCCCGCGCATCGCCCTGATCCATGTACCATGCCGCCTTTAGGCACAGCAGTCGGGCCATTTCGATCTCCATCCGACATTCGGCAATGATGTCGTAGTTGGCGCCCAGTTGCGCCAGCTTCTTCCCGAATGCTTGGCGTTGCAGTGACCGCTTGCACATTTGCTCCAATGCAGCTTCGGCCTGACCGATGGCGCGCATGCAATGATGAATGCGACCCGGCCCCAGACGACCCTGCGCGATCTCGAACCCGCGCCCTTCGCTCAGCAGGATGTTCTCGGCTGGAACCCGGACATCTGTGAAACGGATATGCATGTGACCATGAGGTGCATCGTCGTGGCCGTAGACTTCCATCGGCCGCAATACCTCGATGCCAGGCGTGCCTGCTGGCACCACGATCATCGACTGGCGCTGGTGTTTCTGCAGATCATCTCCGCCCGTTTTGACCATCACGATATAGACCTTGCAGCGCGGATCACCTGCCCCGGAAGACCACCATTTCTCACCATTCAGAATGTAGTCAGCACCGTCCCGCACACAGGACATCGAGATATTCGTGGCATCCGACGACGCCACATCCGGTTCGGTCATCAGATAGGCCGACCTGATTTGGCCATCGAGCAATGGCTTCAGCCATTGTTCCTTCATCGCGGCGGTGCCGTAGCGCTCAAAGACCTCCATATTCCCGGTGTCAGGCGCAGAGCAATTAAATACTTCAGCCCCCAAAGGGGTCTTACCCATTTCTTCGGCAAAATAGGCGTACTCAACTGTACTGAGGCCAAAGCCCTTATCACTGTCCGTTAGCCAGAAGTTCCACAGCCCAGCCGCTTTGGCCTTGTCCTTTAGACCTTCGAGGATTTCGGCCTGACGCTCGGTGTATTGCCAGCGATCACCTTTGTTGATCTCGGCATGATATTCCTGCTCAAGCGGCAAGACCTCATCCCGGATCATATCAGCAACACGTTGCAACAAGGCACGATTCTCATCGCGCAGTCCGAATGTTATGGTCATGTATAGTCCTCTCTACAGCACCGCGCGCACCCGACGCTTGGGTCCGAGGATGGCTCAGCACCTATGACACTGTCCAGTTGGGTGACGGAACGTCATTCAGATAAAACGACACCATACACTGCATCACAGTGAGGTGCCTGCGGTCGCGGCAGAAACGTTCGATTGGATCGGGCGTAGATACATGAGGTCAGACGCCGACCCAGTGACAGCGTTTAAGGTGCCAGTATCCAGTTACCATCGGCAGTTCTGCAACGGCGTGTTCTGATATCCCGAGCCTGTTCCGCGCCTTCGGGCTGCACAATATGCTGGAGTATTACGCAATTATCCTGAACGCTGTGAACCCGGATCGTCCCTTTTGAGCCCGTATCCTGATTAAGCCATGCCCTCTCTTGCCCAACCGAGGGCGAGCCTGAGGACAACAACGCATTCGAGGTGGCGCTTAGCACTTCGAAATCCGCGGGGCTCAACCCCATTTCCGCGATGATTCGGGAAATCGATTTGGCCTGAGCGATTCCACTCGAACCCAGTAATAGAACGGTAACGAGCGCTGAATAAAAGAAGGCTTTCATTATGGGGCCTCGCCGATCTGAACAACTTTCACGCTCATAGATATACCTCTGTGCGTGTGTGGCCAAGCCCAACTTGGTCACCTTCAAATTATCCCGAACAAACCTATTGCAAGGCGGGTGCTAGGTCCCTCCGCCAGTTCGCCTCATATTATCCCAAGACGAACCAGAGGCATTTGATGACACATCCAAAATACTATGCACCTACAGGCGGTCACCCGGGGCAAGAGCAGTTATTGACTGACCGCGCCATGTTCACCGACGCCTATGCGGTGATCCCGAAAGGCACGATGCGCGACATCGTCACCAGCTTTCTTCCTTTCTGGGAAGGGACACGCCTGTGGGTTCTTTCGCGGCCTCTGAGTGGGTTTGCCGAAACATTCTCGCAATACATCATGGAGGTTCAGCCCAGTGGCGGCAGTGATACTCCGGAAACAGACCCAAACGCACAAGGTGTGATTTTTGTCGTCGAAGGCTCTGTAACCCTGACGTTGAACCAAGCGGAGCACGTACTTGAGACCGGAGGATATGCCTATATCCCACCCGGAAGTGACTGGACCCTGCACAATCGCGCCGATTCCGTTGCCCGGTTCCATTGGGTTCGCAAAGCCTATCAGGCCGTGCCCGGTCTGCCAGCCCCTGATCCGATCATCACCAACGAATGCGAGGTGACGCCCGTCGAGATGCCCGGCACCGAAGGGCGTTGGTCTACCACGCGTTTTACCGATCCGCATGACCTGCGGCATGACATGCATGTCAACATCGTCAATTTCGAGCCCGGTGGCGTAATCCCATTTGCAGAAACCCATGTGATGGAACACGGCCTTTATGTGCTGGAGGGCAAGGCGGTTTATCGACTCAATCAGGATTGGGTCGAGGTCGAGGCCGGAGATTATATGTGGCTGCGCGCTTTCTGCCCCCAAGCCTGTTATGCGGGTGGTCCGGGTCGGTTCCGGTATCTGTTATATAAAGATGTAAATCGGCATATGCCTCTGTCGGTTCCCTCGCGATAGACGACCATAGCGTTAATGTCCGGTATAGGGGTTCACAGAATCGCTGGAATCTGATGAAATTACATAAGTTTTCAGCACTGGAGATTGTTCAATGTTACTGCGCGGTACGATGATTGCACTGGTTGCCACCCTTGGCCTTTCGGCGTTCAACGCCGAGCCGGTCGCAGCCAAGGAAGAAACCAAGTCCGTTTTCGTCATGAGCCGTACCTGGGCGGTGACGCAGGTCTCGGACGCGCCTGTGGTCTATCGGGCCACGCGGGACAACAACAATCTGAACCCCTTTGGCCCCCCGCCACGTCTGCGCACCATCCAGGCGATGGCTGCGATACAGCAGGCGACCGGATGCAAGGCGATCTATTCCAGCATGTATCAGAACATCTCGGGCCAGTTCTTTTCACAGGTCAGCTGCAACTGAAATTGGTACAATACTTTGATTGAGATCGCCTGATCTGCCTGCCATAGCTTGCGCATGAAACTTGCGATCAACGGATTCGGCCGTATCGGCCGCACCATCCTGCGACAGGTCCTAGGCCCGTCGCAGCATTCGGATATCGAGCTGGTGCTGATCAACGATATCGCACCGCTCGAAACCTGCGCATATCTGTTCAAGTACGACAGCACTTTCGGACCTTATCCAGGTTCGGTGGCAGCCGAAGGTGGAGCATTGAACATTGATGGCCGGATTGTTCCAATGTCCCACAGCGCAGATTTGGCAAAGGTCGATCTGTCCGGCGTCGATGTGATGCTGGATTGCACCGGCATCGCGCGCACGTCGGATGTTGCCAGCCGGGGATTGACTGCCGGGGCGGGCAAAGTGCTGATTTCCGGCCCCTCACCTGCTGCCGAGATCACGGTTGTACTGGGTGCAAACGAAGATCATTTGGGCAACGCACGGATCGTGTCGAATGCGTCATGCACCACGAATGGGCTGGCACCGCTCGTCAAGCTGATTGATGAAATCGGCGGGCTTGTGTCCGGGCACATGACCACGATCCACTGCTATACAAACAGCCAGCCTATGGTCGATGCACCACGCGGGGATCTGGCCCGTTCGCGCGCCGGAGCATTGTCGATGGTGCCTACGACCTCAAGCGCCACACATCTGATCGATGTTGTGCTGCCAAATCTTGCCGGTCGCATTTCAGGGGCTGCGGTGCGTGTTCCCACGGCCAGCGTATCTGCTGTCGATCTTGTCGCCACCCTTGAACGGGGCAAGAGCGCGGATCAGTTCGACCAAGCGTTTCGCAACGCGGTCGCAGCTTCTGCCGTACTGGGCTGGACCGATCTGCCCTTGGTATCATCTGATTTGCGCTCCCGTCCTGAATCACTCGTTTTGGCCGGGCCCGAGACGCGTATGATCGGAGAGAACCAAATCAGGGTCTTTGGTTGGTATGACAATGAATGGGGTTTTTCGGCCCGCATGCTGGATGTCGCACGCTTGATGGCCGAAGCGGGGTGACCCGCAGCGCTGAGCCGAGCTGCGGGATTGTTCATAGGCCTCATTCGTGAGGCAGGCTGCCCGAGCCGTGACCGGCCATTCCGCCAGAAACTTCCTCGGTCGATTCTTCTGCCAGCTCTTCAGGCAGGATCAGGTTCAGCACGATGGCGATCAGAGCCGCTGGCAGCAGGCCGCTTGTCATCAGAATGCGGAGCGTATCCGGCAGGTGCTGGACCGCACCAGGTTCCAGCTGCAACCCAAGACCAATCGACAGTGAGATCGCAAAGATCACCATGTTGCGGCGATTCCAATCCACGTCCGACAGCATCGAGATGCCTGCCGCAACCACCATGCCGAACATGACGATCACGCCGCCACCCAGCACTTCGATGGGTACTGTGCGAATGATCGCTCCGACCTTCGGCACGAGACCACACAGGATCAGGAACAAGGCCCCGCAGGTCACCACATGACGGCTCATGACGCCTGTCATCGCGATCAAGCCGACATTCTGGCTGAACGATGTATTCGGAAACCCGCCGAACATACCGGCGAGTGCAGTTCCAAAACCATCGGCATATGTTGCACCTTCGATCTCTTTGTCTGTCGCCTCACGACCTGCACCACCCTTGGTGATCCCCGATACGTCGCCGACGGTCTCAATGGCCGAGACGAAAGACATCAGACAGAATCCGATAATGGCCGCCAATGAGAACTCAAAGCCATATTTGAACGGGACTGGCAGTGCGAATGCGGAGGCCCGCGACCAGCTGTTGCCGATGGCTTCGAACGTCACCATGCCGACCATAAGGGCATAGACGTAGCCAACCGCCAATCCGACGAGTACGGCAGACACCGACAGCATACCACGCGCAAAGAACTTGAGGCCCAGCGTCACGACAACCACGACCAACGCCGCCGACCAGTTGAGCAGCGATCCGTATTCCGGAGTACCAATCGCAGGCACGCCACCGGCAGAATATTGAATGCCAACCTTGACCAGCGCCAAACCGATCATTGTCACGACAAGCCCGGTCACCAGCGGCGGAAGCGCAAAACGTATCTTGCCAATGAACAGGCCTAGAAAGGCGTGAAAAAGACCACCGATCAGGACGCCACCGAACAGGGCTGCCAAAGCATCCACACCCTTACCAGCGACAAGCGGGATCATGATGGGCAGAAAGGCAAAGCTTGTTCCCTGAACAATCGGCAGTGCCGCGCCAACTGGGCCCAGCGTCACAGTCTGCAACAAGGTCGCCAGACCCGCGAACAGCATCGACATTTGGATCAGGTAGAGCAGCTCAGGAAAATCGGGGGAATTGGATCCAAACCCAAACCCGGCGGCTCCGGCCACGATAATGGCGGGTGTGACGTTTGAAACAAACATTGCCAGCACATGCTGAATGCCCAGCGGTATCGCCTTGTGTAAGGCGGGCGTATAGTTCGGGTCCCGAAGTTGTTCGGGGGTCCCTATCGAAGTTTCGGCCATGATCTCATTGTCCTCCCTAAGATCCAATGGGGTTCTTACCGCTTCTTTGGCGGCTTCGTATTTGGATTCAGCGGTCGACCACCTCGTACGGAGTGCTGAACCAGTATTCTTCTAAATTTGGACCGTCCCCGATCCTATCGACGACCGCGAACAGGCCGGGCCCATGCAGAGGAGTTAGAACCCCGTGCCAAGTGCCTCGGTGATAATTCACAACTTGCCCGGGGAGCGTGATGAAAGCCTTTGGTTGCCCTGGTTTACCGCCCTCATCCGGTGCGACGATCACCAGAAAAGGCTGGTGAGTCATCGGAATAAAGGCCTGGCTGCCATCGGGATGACGCTCGACCATTTCCAGCCGGTAAGGCAATTCGCGCGGGTTGGCGTTGAACAGGCTAATACCGGCACGCGCGTTACCGAAATCCAGTCCAGCCCGGTCGTGATAACGGCCGCATTTGCCTTGATTGATGATCTTGTCAGGCTCACCTGAGATATCAATCAGATCGCCAAAAGGTGCGAACGCTGCTGCCGAGATCGTTTCAGCGACAATCTGGGTCATGAGGGCAGCACATCGCGCAGACGGAATTCGGCGATCCGTTCGACCTGCCGGCATGCCTCGGCGAATTCGGTTTCGCGATCCTGTTCGATCCGCCGCTCAAATGCGCCCAGTATCGAGGCCTTGTTGTGGTCCCTAACGGCGATAATGAACGGAAAACCAAATTTTCCGGTGTAGCGCTGGTTTAATTCGGTAAAGGTGGCTCGTTCGTCATCCGTCAGCGCATCGAGACCGGCCGAAGCCTGCTCAGACGTGCTTTCCTGTGTTAACCGCTTGGCCTGCGCCAGTTTACCAGCAAGATCGGGGTGGGCCGTTAACACACCCAGCCGTTCCTCGTCCGAGGCGGACCGGAACATGCGGGTCAAAGCATTGTGCAATCCACCCGCCGTGTCATGTGCCGCGCCCAGTTCCAGACCAAACGCTCGCTCGGCGATCCATGCGGAATGCTCGAAGATACCTCCGTAAGCTGAGACAAATTCGTCGCGGCCCATCTGTGAGGGTTTTGGGCGCTCAGCCGGCGGGTGCGTTTCAGCCCAATGTTCCGCAATCTGCAATCGCGTTGCAAACCACACATCCGAGAACCCGAGCGCGTAATCCAGAAACCGTTTCAGCGCCATGACGCGTCCCGGACGCCCGATCAAGCGACAATGAAGACCAATCGACAGCATCTTGGGTGCGCCAGCTTCGCCTTCTGCATAAAGCGCATCGAAGCTGTCTTTCAGATAAGAATAGAACTGATCCCCGGCGTTGAACCCCTGCGGTGTGGCAAAGCGCATATCGTTGCAGTCCAGCGTGTAGGGTACAATCAACTGATCCCGACCACCGGTCTGCATCCAGTATGGAAGATCGTCCGCATAGGTGTCCGCGACATAGGCAAAACCACCCTCTTCGGCGACCAGACGCACAGTGTTGTCCGAACAGCGCCCGGTGTACCAGCCACGCGGGCGATCCCCCACAACTTCGGTATGCAAGCGGATAGCTTCTGCAACCTGAGCCCGCTCTTCATCCTCGGGCATGTCCTTGTGCTCGACCCATTTCAGCCCGTGGCTGGCAATCTCCCACCCTGCCGATTTCATTGCGGCCACCTGATCTGGCGAGCGCGCCAAAGCCGTCGCCACACCGTAGACAGTGATCGGCAGATCTTTCATCAACCGATGCAGGCGCCAGAACCCTGCCCGCGCGCCGTATTCATAGATCGATTCCATGTTCCAGTGACGCTGGCCCGGCCATTGCGCCGCCCCGACTATCTCGGACAAGAACGCCTCAGACGCAGCATCCCCATGCAGAACACAGTTTTCACCACCCTCTTCGTAGTTCAGCACGATCTGTACAGCCAGTTTCGCCCCGCCGGGCCATGCGGCGTCAGGCGGGTTGGCTCCATATCCGATCATATCGCGGGGGTAACGAGGCGGCTGCATAGGGTCTTCCAGTCCGATTAGGTGTTTTGACAGCTTTACCGCAGAAACGGTCCATTGATTATCAAATCAATCCGAACACTGTTTCCAGTTCTTTCGGCATTTCAACCATTTTGCTGTTTGGCCCAGACTGTGGCACACCAAAAGAAACACATAGGAGAGACCCTTGGCTGGCTATCTGACGACCCATGTTCTGGACACGGCACGCGGCTGCCCCGCTGAGGGGTTGAAAATCTCTCTTTACGAAGTGTCGGGAGATTCTCATCGCAAACTGGCTGAGATGGAAACCAACGAGGATGGTCGCACCAACAGTCCGATCCTACCGCAGGACGACTTCAAAATCGGCACGTATGAACTGATTTTCTTTGCTGGCGATTACCTACGCGCGACGGGCCAGGACGGCGATGATCCTCTGTTTCTGGATCAGGTGCCTATCCGCTTTGGTATGTCCGACCCGTATGCCCACTACCATGTGCCGCTGCTTCTATCCCCTTATGGGTATTCGACCTATCGGGGCAGCTAGACCTAGATTTCGGCGCTGCGGACCACCTTGCCGACACGATCAATCATGAAATCCATAAACAGCCGTGCCTTGGGATCTTGGTGGCGGCGATGGGTATACAGGCAAGCCATTTGAACCGGCACCGGTGGCGTTTGCGTCGCCACCGGGATCAATCGTCCTGCCTTCAGATGTTCGGACACCTCAAAGACAGGTTTCATAGCAATTCCCTGCCCTGACAACGCCCAATCGGTTAAAACATCGCCATCGTCGCACTCATAGCGGCCTGAAACAGCGAACCGCTTCGGGCCATCGGGCGTTTCCAGCATCCACTGAAACTCTGCCGCTCCGGGGAAGCGTAGGTTCAAACACTCATGTTTGCCTGAAATCAGATCCGTCCCAGATTCGGGCATCCCACAACGGCTCACGTAATCAGGGGCCGCGCATAGCACGCGCTGACAATCCGCGATCTTGCGAATGCGCAATGTGCTGTCTTCGGGCTGACCGATGAAAAAGGCCAGATCCAACCCTTCGGTGGTTAGGTCGACAGAGCGGTCTGTCAGCCTTAGACGCACATCAATCTCAGGGTATTCTGACAGAAAATCAGGCACATGAGGTGCCAGAAGACGGCGCCCGACACCCAGGGGCGCTGCGACGAACAGCGACCCGCGCGGCGCTTCGGTCAGATGTGTGACTTGCGCTTCTGCCTCATCCACCGCATCCAGAACTGCAACTGCACCGGGGTAAAATGCACGCCCTTGCTCAGTCGGGGTCAAGTTGCGTGTGGTTCGCTGGAACAGACGAACCCCAAGGTGATCTTCTAACTGCGAAATCCGCGCTGACGTCACCGCAGGTGAGATTCGCATATCGCGTCCGGCGGCTGACATACTGCCTAGATCATAAACCCGTACAAAGGTTCGAATGTTGTCGAGATAGGACATCTTATCGTTTTTTTTGATACAGTTTGACAATATACGGGAATACCGAAGAAAAGCCCGTTTGCCTAGTGTTGCGATAGCTTATCGGAGACCTCATCAATGTACGACTTCGCCGTGTTCTGGGATTGGATTGGTTTTGGCGTGCGCTGGCTGCACGTCATCACTGCGATCGCCTGGATCGGATCATCCTTCTATTTCATCGCGCTGGACCTTGGCCTGAACCGCGATATTCCCGGCCCGGCGGACGGCGAGGAATGGCAAGTCCATGGCGGTGGCTTTTATCACATCCAGAAATATCTTGTCGCGCCGGAGCGCATGCCTGACCACCTGACCTGGTTCAAATGGGAAAGCTACGCGACTTGGCTGAGCGGCGCCGCGCTTTTAATGATCGTCTACTGGGTTGGCGGCGAGCTTTACCTGATCGATGCGCATAAAGCTGATCTGGCGCTGTGGCAGGGCATCCTGATCTCGGCTGCGTCGCTGACCATTGGCTGGCTGGTCTATGATTTTCTGTGCAAATCTGGCCTCGGTGAACGCCCGACGCTGCTGATGGTTCTGTTGTTTGTCCTGCTGGTGGCCATGGGCTGGGGTTATAACCAAATCTTCACCGGCCGTGCGATGATGCTGCATCTGGGGGCTTTCACAGCCACGATCATGACGGCGAATGTGTTCTTCATAATTATGCCAAACCAGCGCATTGTTGTGGATGACCTCAAAAACGGACGTACGCCTGATCCCAAGTACGGCAAAATCGCCAAACTGCGTTCGACTCACAACAACTATCTGACCTTGCCCGTTGTGTTCCTGATGCTGTCGAACCACTACCCGCTGGCCTTTGCCACCGAGTACAATTGGATCATCGCCGCGTTGGTCTTTTTGATGGGCGTCACCATTCGCCACTATTTCAACACCCGCCATGCGCGCGCCGGTAATCCAACCTGGACCTGGCTGGTGACTGCACTGCTGTTCATGGCCATCATGTGGCTGTCGACCGCTTCCATGCACGACCCGTTGGAAGAGGCCGAAGCGCAAGAGCTTACACCATATGAACAGAAATTTGCAGCGGCGGATGGCTTTGAAGAAGCGCACGACATTGTTTTGGGGCGCTGTTCCATGTGCCACGCGCGTGAGCCTGTCTGGGAAGGCATCCTGTGGGCACCCAAAGGTGTGTTGCTGGAAACCGAGGCCGACATTGCGCAGAACGCGCAGCAGATATATCTGCAATCCGGCGTCACCCACGCAATGCCCCCCGCAAACGTCACTTACATGGAGCCCGAAGATCGCGACGCAATCATTAGGTGGTTCCGAAATGCCGATCTGTGAGAAATTGGGACACGGTCGAGCCAATAATAGCAACTGAGTTTGGTTTAGTTCTTCCCCTTGGCGTCGCCAAATGCTCTAAATGAATTCAACAAGCCGCATTTCTATTGTTTCGCGGCCATAGTGATTTCGACTTGGGGCAGTTGGAGCCAGACAATGATAGGGAGCAGACCGCGCAGCGTTCTGAGAAGCTGGTTTTTTTGCGCCCTTTTGGCATTGTCTCCCAATCTTGCATCCGCGCTGGAAACCACCCTCTCCGCTCCCGGCGCATCTAAAGATCTGATTGACCGACTGGAAGAGACCTCATCGGTTTTTACCTCAGAATCGCGTGGACTGGATACGTCGCTGGAAATCCTGTCGGCTGCTCTGTCCGACTACCGCACCATCGTTCAAATCATGTATGACGAAGGGTATTTCAGCCCCGTTGTCAGCATCAAGTTAGACGGGCAGGAAGCTGCAAATATCAACTCTTTGAATGTTCCGACCCAGTTCAAACGTGCAACGATATTGGTCAACTCAGGGCCGAAGTTCAAATTTGGCACGGCTGTCGTTCAACCATTGGCACCAGAAACCGTGCTACCCGAGGAATTTGCCATAGGCAAAACGGCCACCACCGGAGCAATCCAGCAAGCAGCATCCGCAGGGGTCCAAGGCTGGCGCGATACGGGCCACGCAAAGGCAGAGGTGTCGGACCAAAAAGTAATCGCGCGACATGCGCAGGCACGACTGGATGCCACAATTGATCTGGCACCGGGGCCAAGGCTGCGGTTCGGCAAAATGAACATCCAAGGCGACACTAACGTTCGCCATCGGTCGATCGAAAAAATTGCAGGCTTTCCCTCGGGTGAAATTTATTCGCCAGAACAGGTGCAAAAGGTTGGAACCCGGCTGCGGCGCACCGGCACGTTCAGCACGGTCTCTATAAAGGAACATGATGAGCCCAACCCGGACGGCACATTGGATTTCGATGCCACATTCGAAGATCTTCCCCCTCGTCGGCTGACTTTCGGGGCCGAGATCGCCTCGCGCGATGGGCTGGATTTAACTGCCACGTGGACCCATCGGAATGTTTTCCGGCGGGCAGAGCGGTTAAGGTTTGAGGCTGCGATCCGCAACATTGGCGGCGCCGAGGATATCGACGGGCGCATTGGCCTGCGTTTGGATCAACCAGACCGGCTCGGCCCAGATGACAATACATTCTGGAGCGCACTGCTGGAACGGCGAAATACCGAGAATTATAACGTCACTATCGCCTCGCTTGCCTATGGTGCCCGCCGCACTTTTTCGGACCGTCTTTATGCCGAAGCCTCAGCCGGTTTCCAATGGTCAGACGCGGATGACGCCTATGGCGATGGCCGCAAGTTCCGGTACTTCATCCTGCCCTTCCGGTCTGAATGGGATGAACGGGATAGCAAGGTCAGCGCCACGCGTGGCTACTATCTGGATTCGCAGGTAATGCCCTTTGTCGGGTTCTCTGGTTCTGACACTGGCCTGAGGATGTTTTTTGACGGGCGTTACTATAACGACATAGGCACAGGCGGCCGGTTGGTGCTCGCCGGGCGCGTTCAACTTGGATCAGTCCTTGGCCCGCCGCCAGACGGTGTGACGCCGGATTTCCTGTTCTTCTCAGGCGGCGCGGGAACGGTACGCGGTCAACCCTATGAAAGCCTCGGTATTCCAGTCGGAGACGGTGTGGCTGGTGGCAAGTCCTTTTTGGGACTGTCAGCTGAAATTCGTGGCAAAGTCACCGACGCAATCTCGTTGGTCGGCTTCTATGACTATGGCGTCGTCGACACGTCCTCGTTCATCGGCAGCGGCGCGGAAGAGCATTCTGGCGCCGGGCTGGGTATTCGCTATGATCTGGGCGGTTTCGGGCCATTGCGCTTTGACCTTGCCGTCCCAGTTCAGGGTGACACGGGCAATGGGCTGCAGTTCTACCTCGGGATCGGGCAGGCCTTCTGATGCGTCGCTTTCTATACCCTCTGTTGCTGAGTTCAGCAGTGATCATCGTCCCCTTCGCAGCGACCGCGCAGGACGAAGGCGGCAGCATGATCGAGCAGTTCCTGCAGGACACCCTGTCAGGTGACGATCAAAATGTGCGGGTGATCGGTCTGGAAGGTGCGCTGAGTTCACGAGCGACGATTCAGGAAATTACCGTCGCCGATGACGAAGGTGTCTGGCTGACCATCAAAAATGCTGAGCTGGATTGGAACCGGTTGGCGTTGCTGCGGGGTCGATTCTCAGTCAATACATTGTCCGCGCAGGAGATTGACATCGCCCGTGCCCCGGGCACGACGACTAAGGACACACCGCCGCCTTCAGCTGAGACCCAACCCTTTCAACTGCCCGAGCTTCCGGTTTCCATTGAAATTGGCGAGCTTCGGGTCGATGACTTGTCTTTGGGTGAGCCATTGATCGGCGTTGCGGCTGATCTTGCCGTGAATGGTAACCTCTCGCTGGCGGACGGAACGCTGGATACAACGCTGGATATCGACCGGCTGGATCGAGCTGGTGATACGATTGATCTTAAAGCCGGATTCCAGAACGATAACAGCCAGATCGACCTGGACCTCACCGTCGCCGAAGCCTCGGGCGGGTTGATCGCAACGGCCCTGTCCATCCCCGATGCCCCACCGCTAAAACTGACCGCAAAAGGTTCGGGGCCGGTATCAGATTTCAACGCCGATATCGGGCTGAGCAGCGATCAACAGCTTCGCGTATCTGGCCAAGTTCGACTGCGGACAGCCGAAGAGAATGGCACTGCATCCGATGGGATAGCATTTACTGCCGATGTCGGCGGCGACCTGACTCCGTTCCTGGCCCAAGAGATGGATACGTTTTTTGGCACAGACACGAGGCTTTTCGTGGACGGGCGCACCCATTCCGATGGCGCGCTGGACATCTCGGACATTGAGATCACGTCAGAAGCATTGGAACTGAAAAGCGAGGTGAGCCTTGCCTCTGGCGGTGTTTTGCAACTGGTTGCCCTTCAAGGCCGCATCACGCCACCAGAAGGCGACAAAGTTGTTCTGCCCGTCAGTGGCGGCGACACGTCCATTGGCGCGGCGCAGATTTCGGCCTTGTACAACTCCAAAAACGGAAACTATTGGGATCTGAGCCTTACAACTGACAACGTTGAGACCCCCAATCTGAATATTGATCACGCCAGAATTACTGGGCAGGGCACCTTGGATCAGTCCGGCGGCTTATCGATGGATGGAGACATCCAGGCCGTGCTTGATGGCATCGATTTGACTGAACCAGCGCTGAAAGCTGCCGTTGGAGATCAGATCACGCTGGATGGACGGTTCGATTATGGCAGTGACCAATCCTTACAACTGACCGGTTTCGAACTGGTTGGCAGCGACTATACCCTTGAAACCGATGCCGTGATCAGCGGGCTTGCGACAGGGCTGCAAGTTGATGGCGCGGCGCTGCTGCAGGCCACCGACCTATCGAGGTTTTCGGACCTGGCACAGCTACAGCTAGGTGGCGAAGCTTCGATCAAAGTCGAAGGCAAAGGCTCACCGCTGGAACGCAGCTTTGATGGCAAGCTAACAGTAAACGGGCGCGATTTGATTACTGGCCGCGACGATATCGACCCATTGATCACCGGCGAAACCGACATTGTGTTAGACGCCAAACGCGGAACCGATGGCGTGTCCATACGGGAGTTTTCGATCAACGGTGATGCGCTGACTGCTCAGGCCAGCGGTACGGTCACGACCCTTGATGGCAACATGACGATCGATGGGCAGGCCAACGTCAACGCCCCCGATCTTAAGGTATTCTCGGGCCTCGCCAAGCGTGATCTCTCCGGTGCGGTGCAGGCCCGGCTGGATGGCAAGGGCACCGTACAAACACTGGAATTTGACGGCCAGGCCAACGTAATCGGTACAAATATCGAAACAGGGATGAGTGAGTTCGATCCGCTGTTGAGAGGCCGGGTATCGATCAATCTGGACGGCGCACATTCTGGCGATCAGGTCGTCGTCCGAAATGCTACAATCAAAAGCGCCGCGTTGACCGCCGAGGTTGGTGCTACGATTGATGATCCTACCGGCGACATTGCCGTAGACGGCAGTGCCAAGGTAACGGCACCGGATTTGTCAGTGTTCTCAGGCCTCGTCGGGCGCGACCTGACGGGATCAATCAATGCTGATGTCACAGGCAGAGCCGCGCAAGGTAGCAAGACTTTTGACATCATTGGCAACCTCAGCGCGGATGATCTTGGAACAGGTATAAACGTGATTGATGCGCTTGTTCAGGGCAGAACAACGCTAAACGTGGATGCCGCAAACGACGATCAAGGTCTTAACATCCGCACGTTCAGTCTGAACGGAACAGCGCTGACTGCAGATGCATCGGGACGATTGGACCGCGAAGCAGGTGGCCTGAATTTCTCGGCCATGCTGGACAATGTGGGTCGGGTCTCGCCTACTCTGTCCGGCCCGCTAAAACTTGATGGCAATGTCGCCCCGACCGGGTCTGGCCTTGAGGGCAACGCCCGCTTGCAAGGACCTGAGAGCTCATATGCCGAATTGTCGGGAACCGTTGACACCAATGGTTCAGCCGACTTTGATTTTGAGGCCAAGATCAACCGGCTCGAACGTCTGATCCCCGATTTCCCTGGAACCCTGTCTGCCATTGGAAATGCTCGTCGTGATGCAGGCAAGTGGACTATCGACGCCAAAGCCAACGGCCCCGCCGAGATCAACACTACGGTCGCGGGTACCTTTGATGAAAGTAGCGGCGAGGCAGACTTGAAGATGCAAGGCGGTATCAACATAGGTATCGCCAATGCGTTTATTTCACCCAATAGTCTGGCAGGTAAAGCTCGGTTCGATCTAGCCCTGAAAGGGGCGCCTGCACTGGATGCGCTCAGCGGAACGATTTCAACAACCGGCGCATCAATGGCGCTGCCAGATGTGGGGCAAACGATCACCGATATCGGCGGAACGGTCAACATCGCGCGAAGCCGTGCAACTGTTGCACTGCAGGGTGGCCTGCGGGCAGGAGGAGGATTCACCGTCAACGGGCCGATCAATCTGACTTCGCCCTTCAACACTCAGATCAGCACGAAACTCAATAATCTCGTTCTGACCGACAGACTTTTGTATGAGACCACGTTGAACGGCCAGATTGCCCTGACCGGGGCATTGGCTGGAAACAGTGCTCTGGCCGGTCAGATAAACTTTGGCGAAACCAACATAAACCTTGCCGCAGCGGCAGGTGCAGTTGGCGCTGCACCAATCCCAACAATCGACCATATTAACGAAAGCCGAGCCGGTTTTGTGACGCGGGAACGTGCCAATCTGGTCGAAACAGAAGACAAAGCCAAAAGCAACTCGCGCATGTCATTGGACATCGGCCTGCTTGCCCCCAAAGCCGTGTTTGTTCGAGGCCGAGGTGTCAACGCCGAATTGGGAGGGCGTATTCAGATTGGCGGAACCACCACATCCGTCGTCCCCTCGGGTCAGATTGAATTGATCCGGGGTAACATCGACATTCTGGGCCGTCGTCTTGCGCTGACCAAGGGTCTGGTGACACTGCAAGGCGACCTGACCCCCTATATCGAGTTTGAATCTTCGACCAGCACCTCGGACGGTACAGCCACCATTGAGATCGCAGGTCCTCTGGATTCGCCCGAAGTGGACGTGTTCTCAGACCCCGAACGCCCGACCGAAGAAGCACTGGCCATGCTGCTGTTCGGCAACCGTTTTTCGGAGTTGTCGCCTTTTGTGATCGCCCAGATGGCGGCTTCACTGGCCCAACTCAGCGGCGCGGGTGGGGATGCAACCAAGGGCGTGCGCGAGGCTACGGGGCTTGACACTGTAGACCTTGGCGCAACGGAAGGCGGCGGTGGCAGCCTTGGGGCAGGCGCATATCTAAGCGACAACCTCTATACCGACTTCACCGTCAATACCGAAGGTGATACCGAAGTGAATTTGAACCTGGACGTCACCGACAGCTTTACAGTGCGTGGTACGGTGGATGGCCGGGGTGAGACAGGGCTGGGTATATTCTTCGAACGGGATTACTGATCACAAAAAAGGGCGACCTCAAATGAGCCGCCCTTTCTAAGAGTACGTGAAGTTTATTCCGCCGCGATGGCGTCTTCGATCTTTTCGACACGAATGGCCGAGAATTTAAACTCGGGGATCTTGCCATATGGGTCGATGGCCGAGTTGGTCAGGATATTCGCCGCCGCCTCGACATAGGCGAATGGTATAAACACCATGTCCTCGGCAATCGCTCGGTCGGCTCGCACCATGATTTCAATCGAACCGCGGCGAGTAGTCAGACGGATCATCTCGCCCGGCTCAATCCCCATCAGTTTCAACGTACGCGGGTTCATCGAACAGTTCGCTTCAGGTTCTACGGCGTCCAAAACAGTGGCCCGGCGGGTCATCGACCCGGTGTGCCAGTGTTCCAGCTGCCGGCCCGTGGTGGCGATCATCGGGTACTCGTCATCCGGCGCCTCATCCGGCGGAATGACGCTGGCCGGGGTGAACCGGGCCCGGCCATCTGCGCGTGGGAACCCGTCACCGAACACGATGGCCTGTCCCGGATCGGTTTCGCTGAGCGAGGGATAGGTAATGGTCTCGGTCTCCAACCTTTCCCAAGTGATATTGTCGAGCGAGGCCATGGTCAGCTTCATCTCGGCAAAGACCTGGGAAACATCCGTGTACTCCCAGTTCAGACCTATGCGCTGCGCAAGCTCGACAGTGATTTTCCAATCCTCGCGCGCCTCACCCGGAGGCGTCACAGCAGGACGCACGCGTTGTACCTGACGGTTGGTGTTGGACACGGTGCCGTTCTTCTCATAGAGCGCCGAGGCGGGCAGGATGATGTCGGCATAGTTCGCCGTTTCGGTCAGGAAGATATCCTGCACGATCATCAGCTCCAGCTTGGCCAGAGCCTCACGCGCGTGGCCTACATCCGGGTCAGACATGGCAGGGTTTTCACCCTGAATGTACATGCCCTTGATGTTGCCTGCGTAAGCCTGATCGATGATCTCGGTGACCGTCAGGCCCTTCTCGTTCGAGAAGTCGCGTTCATCGTTCCAAACATTGTTGAACTTGGCCCGGATGCTGTCATCGGTGACTGACTGATAATCCGGTAGGAACATCGGGATCAGACCCGCATCTGAGGCGCCCTGAACGTTGTTCTGACCCCGCAGCGGGTGAAGACCCGCGCCCGGCTTGCCAACGTTCCCGGTCATCAAGGCCAGCGAGATCAGGCAGCGCGAATTATCGGTTCCGTGGATGTGCTGGCTGACGCCCATACCCCAGAAGATCAGACCGGCCTTGGCTTGTGCAAAGGTGCGCGCCACTCGGCGCAGTTGATCCGGTTCAATACCACAGATCGGCGACATCGCTTCGGGCGTGAACTGGCGCAGATGCTCTTTCTCGGCTTCCCAGTTCTCGGTCCAGCGGTGGATATACTGGCTGTCGTATAGTTCCTCTTCCACAATCACATTCATGATCGCGTTGAGCATCGAGACATCCGCTCCCGGACGGAATTGCAGCATTTCATCGGCAAATTTGCGCATGCCGACGCCGCGCGGGTCCATCACGATCAACTTGCCGCCGCGTTTGGTGAACTGCTTGAAATAAGTCGCGGCTACGGGGTGGTTCTCGATCGGGTTGGCCCCGATGATGATCGCCACATCCGCGTTTTCGATCTCGTTGAAGGTCGCAGTAACAGCGCCGGAGCCGACGTTTTCGATCAGGGCCGCAACAGACGACGCGTGGCACAGACGGGTGCAGTGGTCGACGTTGTTGTGGCGGAAACCCTGACGGATGAACTTCTGGAACAGATAGGCTTCTTCGTTGGTGCACTTGGCCGAGCCGAAGCCTGCAACGCTGCGCGGGTCTTCGTCGCGCAGAGCCTTCAGCTTGGTGGCGGCCAGATCCATCGCCTCTTCCCAAGTCGCTTCGCGGAAATGGGTACTCAGATTGCCCGGATCGACGTTCAGGCCCTTCTCAGGCGCATCTTCACGACGGATCAACGGCGTGGTCAGGCGGTGCGGGTGATGAATGTAGTCAAAACCGAAGCGGCCTTTGACGCACAGACGGCCTTCGTTTGCGGGACCGTTGATACCTTCGACATACTTGACCTTGCCGTCTTTGACCTTCAGCGAGACCTTACAGCCGACACCACAGAACGGGCAGACGCTTTCGGTTTCGCTGTCGTAATCCTTGCTGTCGCCTTTCTGCTGGTCGTCCAGCACAGTGGCAGGCATCAGCGCTCCGGTCGGGCAGGCCTGCACACATTCGCCACAAGCCACACAAGTGGACGCACCCATCGGATCATTCTGGTCGAACACTACCTGCGCAGTATGGCCGCGACCGGCCATGCCGATCACGTCGTTCACCTGCACGTCGCGGCAGGCCCGGACGCAGAGGTTGCAGTTGATGCAGGCATCCAGATTGACGCGCATCGCAACGTGGCTGTCATCCAGCAGGGGAATTTTCTCAGCTTCTTTCGCCGGGAAACGGCTGTCGCTGACATCGTTCAGCTTGGCCATATCCCAGAAGTGGCTGGAGGTGTCGTGTGCTTCCTCAGGCTGATCCGCGACCAACAGCTCCATGACCATGGCACGCGATTTCTCGGCACGCTCGCTGTCGGTCTTAACGACCATACCGTCCGCTGCGGGGCGGATGCACGAGGCGACCAGAGTGCGCTCACCTTCCACCTCGACCATACAGGCGCGGCAGTTGCCGTCGGGTTTGTAACCGGGTTGCGGCTTGTGACACAGGTGCGGGATTGTGAACCCCTGCCCCTTGGCCGCTTCCCAGATGGTCCAGCCCTCGGGCACGGTGACATCTTCGCCATTCAGGTTGAAGGTGACGGTCTTGTTTGGGCTTGCATCAAGCATGGCTGTCTCCCTCAGATTTCGTCAGCGAAATGTTTCATGACAAGGCGGATCGGGTTCGGGGCTGCCTGCCCCAGACCGCAGATCGAGGCGTCGCCCATGACCTGACACAGGTCTTCCAGCAGATCCTGATCCCACTTGTCGGCTTGCATCAGCTTGACCGCCTTTTCGCAGCCTACACGGCAGGGCGTGCACTGGCCGCAGCTTTCGTCTTCGAAGAAGCGCAACATGTTCAGCGCCGCATCGCGCGCGGTGTCCTGATCGGACAGAACCACCACAGCGGCAGAGCCAATAAATGTGCCGTGCGGTTGCAGCGTGTCGAAGTCCAATGGGATATCGTCCATCGACGCGGGCAACAGGCCCGAGGAGGGACCACCCGGCTGATAGGCTTTGAAGGTCTGCCCTTCGGCCATACCACCGGCAGCTTCGATCACATCCAAAATGGTCGAGCCAGCAGGCAGAAGGTAAACACCCGGCTTCGCGACCCGCCCCGAGACCGAATAGCTACGCAAACCCTTGCGACCATTCTTTTCGGTGCTGTTCAGGGATTCAGGCCCTTCACGGCAAACTTTGGTCACCCAATAGAGGGTCTCGACATTGTGCACCAAGGTCGGGCGGTTAAAGACCCCAACCTGCGCCACGAACGGAGGACGGTGACGCGGAAGGCCCTTTTTGCCCTCAATCGACTCGATCATCGCGGATTCTTCACCGCAGATATAGGCACCGGCACCCCGGCGCAGGTCGATATAGCCCGGCTCGACAATGCCCGCGGCTTCCAGCGCGGCGATCTCGCGGCGCAGGATTTCCAAAACTGCAGGGTATTCGTCACGCATGTAGATAAAGCACGTCTCGGCCTCGACCGCCCACGCGGCGATCAGCATACCCTCAAGGAAGACATGCGGCGTGCGCTCAAGATAATAGCGGTCCTTGAATGTGCCCGGCTCACCTTCGTCCCCGTTCACGGCCAGATAGCGCGGGCCTTCGTTCATGCGAACAAAGCCCCATTTCTTGCCTGACGGGAAGCCAGCGCCGCCCAGACCGCGCAGGCCCGAGGACAATACGTCTTCCTGTACCTTTTCCCAGTCGCCACCGTCGCGCAGCTCTTTCAGCTTAGCGTAACCGCCATTCGCCTCGTAGGTCGCGTAGGCTTCATAGTCAGGCAGATGCGCGTGGGTGTCATCGGCAGCAATCGCAGCCTGCACTTTTTCGGGGGTCGCATGGTCGATGTGGTTGTGACCGATCTCAAGCACCGGAGCGGTATCACAGCGGCCCATGCAGGGCGCGCGAACGACACGCACTTGTGAAGCGTCCAAACCGTCTTCCAGCGCCTTTTGCAGCTGTTGGGCACCTGCCATCTCGCAGGACAGGGAATCACAGACACGGATCGTCAAAGCGGGCGGAGGGGTTTCACCCTCTTTCACCACATCGAAATGGGCATAAAAGGTCACCGTTTCGTAGATCTCGGCTTGTCCGATCCGCATTTCAACGGCCAGAGCCGCAATGTGGTCGGCGCTGATATGGCCGTGTTCGTCCTGAATCAAATGCAGGAATTCGATCAGCAGGTCGCGGCGACGCGGGCGGTCGCCCAGCAGACGCGCGATTTCAGCCTGCGCCTCATCCGTGAATTGGCGGCCTTTGGGCGTGTGCCGCCCCTTGCCTTTACCTGACTTCCAGACGCCCTTGGGTGCGCCTGATGGCTTGGTATCTAATGGTGCCATGATGCCCTCCGATTAAGGCTCCGTGTCTCATCAGACTAGCATATCGTCAAATCGCATATCTCAATCGTACGATAACGACAGATTATCACCGTAATGACGCCACCACATCACGTAATGCGCCGACCGTGGGCAATTCCGGGTCGCGAGTCAGGGTCGCCAGACAAATCGGCTTGCTGACCACCGGGTCGACCAAAGGCAGCACTTTGGTATCTTTCAAATCCCCCAGCGCCCGCACCAGCACGCGCGGGATCACAGTGGCAGCCAGCCCCTCGCGCGCCATAACCATCGAGGCAGTGAACCCACTGGTCTCGGCCACAATATCCGGGTGCAAGCCCTGTTCGGCAAATATCCGGTCCAGAATTCGCCGATTCTGCATCTGAGGCTCCAACAGGCTGAGCGGGAACTCGGCCACGCGCGCCCACGGTATCGGGCCTGTCTCATCGGTCATATGCGAAGGGACCAACAGGACGTAGGTTTCTTCGTATAAGGGCTGCACCTGCCGCAGATCAGTACCTATGCTGTCGCCATAGGTGATGCCCGCGTCCAGACTGCCTTCGTCCAACCGGTGTTGGATCGCGGTCGCGGACATGGTCTCGATCCGGGTCACGATACGCGGGTGGGCGTCGCGCAACCGCTTGGTCAGACGCCCGGTGAAGGCAATCGCCGTAGGGATCACGCCGAGGATCAGCGTACCGGTAATCTCTCCCTTGGCAGCCAACACCTGCTGTTCCAAAGCTTTGGTGTCATCGAGAATGCGTCGCGCCCGCTGAACGATCATCTCGCCCTCTTCGGTCAAGCCCTGAAACCGATTGGCGCGCCGGACAATAGAGACACCCAATCGATCCTCGAGATTACGGATGCGCATTGAGAACGCAGGCTGGGAAATGCCACACTCCTCAGCCGCTTTGGCAAAATGGCGATGCCGCGCCAAAGCGCTGAGCAGTTGCAGGTCGCGGATTTCGATCATTTAGGTACATCCTACCCAAAAGGAGAACCGCAGACTATCGCGTTTTCTGAGCGAAGAAAGCCCGAGTTGAACAAACGCGGAAGGGCGAGCGGCTCCGGACTTACATCAGAACCCAAACCACAGAATGTGAAAACACAACGCGAGGGCAATACTTCAGCGTCTGCTGACGCCAAACGCTCAACTTTTGTCAGCCATGGAATTTGTGCTGAAGCAGCTTGATTTTACCGTCTGAAATCGCCACGCTTTTGCGCCAAAGGTTTTCGCTCATTACAGTCGGGTACTCGCTTGCATAGTCACGGTATTTATCGTTGGTTACGGCAAACGAAATTGGCAGGTACTTGAGACACTCAAGAATAAAAACATCCGCTTGAACGCCGCTGGGCACGACATAAATCTCGCTTACGTCGAGCCCAAAAATCTGTTGAAGCAACACCAACGAGTGTCGCTCTCTCCTTGGAATTGCCCCGTGTTCACTCAGTGTATGATAAATGTTTGCATCGAAGAAGCATATGACACGATACCCTTGCGAACGCAGCTGACGGACGATCTCACTCAGCGGTTGGGCATCTAACCCATTGTCATGCCCGAAATGGTAAATATTACTTCCGTCAATAACGACCGTTTTCTCATCAAGTCTAAGACTACGCATAAAGCCAAGACGATCATTGGCTAACAAGAAGTGCTGTTTGCCAACGTTACTTTTGCGACCTGCGGTCAACCAGACAAAAACAAAGGCGCATAGCAAAATTAGGACCGGGTCTATTTTGATATCTGACCATTCCAAGAGCAAACCCAAAGCCAGAGCAAATGTACAAACCAACAAACCAAAGCCTATGAGCTTTTTCAGAATACGCGATACACGTGTGAGACTACCGAGGCCGTGTTCTGCGGCAGAGCTTTTTGAGGAGAGCACCTCACCTAATGTGTTGGATTTAGAAGCAAAATTGCCTCTCATTTGAATACCTTTAGGACAAAATATTTACTAAGATAATCTGAGGAAGCCCGTAAGGGCCTTTAAAGGACTTGACCTGTTTTTAACTCAATTCTTACGACCTCGCCGTCGAATGTTCACGTATTAAACAAAAAATGCATCACATCACCATCCTTGACGATGTACCCCTTGCCCTCTGCCCGCATCTTGCCTGCCTCTTTGGCACCCTGCTCACCATTCGCGGCGATGTAGTCATCATAGGCGATGGTCTCGGCGCGGATGAAACCCTTTTCGAAGTCGCCATGGATCACACCTGCGGCCTGCGGTGCGGCGGTACCGGTGCGGATGGTCCAGGCGCGGGCCTCTTTCGGGCCTACGGTGAAATAGGTTTCCAGCTTGAGCAGATCGTAACCAGCGCGGATCAGGCGGTCGAGGCCGGGTTCTTCCAGCCCCATTTCCTCAAGGAACATCTGCGCTTCCTCGTCTTCCAGCAGGCTGATCTCTTCTTCAATCTTAGCACTGATGATGACATGAGCATTGCCCTGCGCAGCGGCCATCTCGGCAACCTTGGCGGAATACTCATTACCTTCGGCGGCTTCTTCCTCGGACACGTTGCAGACGTAGAGCACCGGCTTAGTCGTCAGAAGCTGCAACATCTTCCAGGCCTTGGCGTCTTCGTCCGAGACTTCGACCAATCGCGCGGGCTTGCCGTTTTCCAGCATCACCTGTGCCTCGGTCAGAAGGCGATCCTGCTGCTGTGCCTCTTTGTCGTTACCCTTCAGCTTGCGCACCAGATTGGCACGGCGCTTTTCGATGCTTTCCAGATCGGCCAGCATAAGCTCGGTTTCGATCGTGTCCGCATCCGCCACGGGATCGACACGACCATCCACATGGGTCACATCACCATCCTCAAAACAGCGCAGAACATGAGCAATCGCATCGGTCTCACGGATATTTGCCAGGAATTGGTTGCCAAGTCCTTCGCCCTTTGATGCGCCTTTTACCAGACCGGCGATATCTACAAAGGTCATGCGCGTTGGAATGATCTGTTTAGAACTGGCGATCGCCGCCAATTTGTCCAGGCGATCATCAGGAACAGCAACATCACCCACGTTGGGTTCGATGGTACAGAATGGGAAATTCGCCGCCTGGGCTGCCGCAGTTTTTGTCAGCGCATTGAAGAGGGTCGACTTGCCCACATTCGGCAAACCCACGATTCCCATTTTAAAGCCCATAACGGCCTCCTGATACCATTCGAGCGCCGCTTCTAGGCAGGTCTAGCGCAATGCGCAAGGCGTAGCACTCCCTCCCACCCCCGAGTCTGATCTGCCACATCACGAAATTGGCATGACATTGTGTTCTTGCCCTCATTGAATTCATGCACATACAGTCCCCAATAAAACTAATACCAACGAACGACGGACATAGTAGGTACGATGAAACCCCTTGTTATTCTGGCCTTCGCGCTGGCGGCGGCGACTTCTGCGCAGGCACAATCCATCATTTTCGGCGCTGGCTACGCAGATTACTCCCACAGCGACGGAGACGATCAGGCCATTTTTTCGCTTGAGTATCAGCATCGCCCGTTTCACGAGGCAACTCGGTTCAGCGCAACATGGGGTGGGGCTCTCTCGGTTGATACAGACGGCGACACGCATATTGGTGCCGGATTGATCGGAGTATATAGCTTTGCCGACCGATGGTTTATCGAAGGCAGCGTCATGCCCGGCTACTATAGCGAAGGAAGCGATCAGAATGATTTGGGAGGCAGTTTTCAGATTCGCAGCCTGTTGGGTCTTGGTTATACGCTTGAAAGTGGGAACAAACTGTCGGTTGCCATCACGCACAAATCCAATGCTAGTACGCAGGGCGATAACCCCGGTGTGAACTCACTACTGCTGCGGTATCATTACTCGTTCTGATCTCTAGTCCACCAAGCGGGATTGATTTTCAGCGAAAGTTTCTGCACATCAGGTCCAAACCCGAGTGCAAGGACTTCCGATGACCCGTATCGACGCCAAATTCGCCGCTCTGAAAGAACAGGGCAAAAAGGCATTTGTAGCTTATGTCATGGCCGGGGATCCCGACTATGAAACGTCGCTGGAGGTCGTAAAGGGTTTGCCTGGTGCAGGCGTCGATGTGATCGAACTGGGCCTGCCCTTTACCGACCCGATGGCGGATGGCCCCACCATCCAGGCCGCAGGTCAACGGGCGTTGGATGGCGGGATGACGTTGCAGCGCACGCTTGATCTGGCACGCGCTTTCCGCGAAACCGATGATACCACGCCGATTGTGCTGATGGGATACTACAACCCGATCTACAGTCGAGGAGTTGAGACCTTTCTGGCGGATGCAAAGTCTGCCGGAATTGACGGGCTGATCGTCGTCGACCTGCCACCTGAAGAAGACGAAGAGCTTTGCCTGCCAGCACAGGCTGCCGGGTTGAACTTTATCAGGCTGGCAACACCGACAACCGACGATAACCGCCTACCTCGCGTGCTGCAGAACACGTCTGGCTTTGTTTATTACGTGTCGATTACCGGTATCACCGGCGCTGCTGAGGCGCAGGCGACCGATGTCGGACCCGAGGTTGCACGGATCAAAGCCGCAACCGATTTACCGGTCATTGTCGGGTTCGGGATCAATACGCCAGAGAAGTCACGCAACATTGCCAGCGTGTCAGATGGTGCCGTTGTCGGGTCCGCAATAGTCAGCCAAATCGGGTCTGGAAAACCAGTGACTGAGGTGTTGGACTTCGTCAAATCACTTGCTGACGGCGCGCACACCGCCTGATAACTCATTATATCTCAAATCGGTATCCACCGCAGCTGGCGTTCAACTTGCTGCGGTATTTTTCGTTTTAAACCACGTGGCGACCAACCGCAGTTGATCGCCATTGCAGAGCAATAGAAAAATTGGTAAAGAAACTTAACCAATCCTGCGGAAGCCAGATCCATGCCTACAATTACCAATATCGAAGATCTCAAACGGATCTATGAACGCCGGGTGCCCCGCATGTTTTTTGATTATGCGGAAAGCGGCAGCTGGACGGAACAAACATTCCGCGAGAACACCTCGGATTTCGAAGACATCCGTCTGCGTCAGCGGGTGGCCGTAGACATGACCGGACGCTCGACCGCGTCGCAGATGATCGGACAGGATGTGTCGATGCCGGTGGCACTGGCTCCGGTAGGTCTCACAGGCATGCAACATGCAGATGGTGAGATCAAAGCGGCCAAAGCTGCCGAGGCCTTTGGCGTGCCCTTCACCCTTTCGACGATGTCAATCAACTCGATCGAAGATGTTGCTGAAAACACGACTGCTCCGTTCTGGTTCCAACTCTATACAATGAAGGATCAGGACTACGTCGGGCGACTGATCCAGCGCGCGAAGGATGCGAAATGCTCGGCCTTGGTCATCACGCTCGACCTGCAAATCCTCGGTCAACGACACAAGGACTTGAAGAATGGCCTGTCTGCACCGCCAAAACTGACACCAAAAACCATTGCCAACCTGATGACAAAATGGGCCTGGGGTATCGAAATGCTGAGTGCCAAACGTCGGGAGTTCGGCAATATCGTCGGCCATGTCGACAGCATCACCGATACCCGCTCACTGGGAACATGGACTGCTGAACAGTTCGATCCCAGCCTCGACTGGGACAAGGTTGAGAAGCTGATGGAACAGTGGGGCGGCAAAGTAATCCTCAAGGGTATATTGGACGCCGAAGACGCAAAGATGGCCGCCAAGCTGGGTGCGGACGCCATCGTCGTATCAAATCACGGCGGGCGACAGCTGGACGGTGCGCTTAGTTCAATCCGGGTTCTGCCCGAGATCATGGATGCCGTTGGCAATGATGTCGAAGTGCATCTGGATAGCGGCATTCGTTCGGGGCAAGACGTGCTAAAGGCTCTGGCGCTTGGGGCCAAAGGAACCTTCATAGGCCGCGCCTTTGTTTATGGGCTGGGTGCGATGGGTCAGAATGGTGTGACGACGGCTTTGGAGGTAATCCAGAAAGAGCTCGATACAACGATGGCACTTTGCGGTGAGCGCAACGTGGCTGATCTGGGGCGCCACAATCTTCTGGTCCCGGAAGACTTCGGCGGCCGCTGGCAGGCCTGATCCTCGACTTACCAAAAAAAAGGGGGCGCTGCCCCCGCCGCCTTTGGGCGTCTCCCCCGAGATATTTGCAGTCCAATGAAGAAGTGGACCCCATCTTCATCTGGCCCTAAATATCCCGGAGCGCGAGGCAGAGCCTCGCAAAATTCCTCAGGCCACAAAAAGCCCTTTCCAAACCAATTGAATCAAGCTAAGGACGCGGCTTCACGCGGGCATACAGCCTTGGAGGATGCCCGCCCTAACATTGGAGAATTATCATGGCTGGAGAGATTCCTGATCTCGTAGCTCTGGAACGGACGGGGACAGGCAAGGGCGCCGCTCGTCAAGCACGCCGCGACGGCATGGTTCCGGGCATTGTGTTTGGGGGCGACAAAGACCCGCTGCCGATCCAAATCCCGTTCAACGTCCTGTTCAAGCGACTGAAAGCAGGCCGGTTCAAGTCGACCCTGTGGAACCTGAAGGTTGAAGGCCACGAAGACGTTCGCGTCATCTGCCGCGACGTTCAGCGTGACGTGGTCAAAGACCTGCCGACCCACCTGGACCTGATGCGCCTGCGTCGGACCACAAAGATCGCGCTGTTCATACCTGTTGAATTCGTCAACGAAGAAGCGGCCCCCGGCATCAAGAAGGGTGGCGTTCTGACCGTTGTGCGTCCGGAAGTTGAACTGTTGTGCACCGCGGGTGACATTCCTGAGAAGATCACCGTTGATCTGACTGGCATGGAAATCAACGACGTTGTCACCATTTCTTCGGTTGATCTGCCTGCTGGCACCAAACCAACCATCGATCGTGACTTCGTGATCGCCAACGTTTCGGCACCCACCGGTCTGTCGACAAGCGACGATGAAGAGGGTGAAGAGGGCGAAGTTGCAGCTGATGAAGTTGAAGTCATCGGCCAGGACGAAGCTGAAGAATAAGTTCGGATCATATCCGAATAGTGTAACGGGGCTCGTTTGTAGCCCCGTTTTTTTATGCAGATGTTGGGCTGGAAACGAGACGGTAAGATGTGGCATCAACCGCTGAGATTACGCTGTTAAGGACGATGCGATGAAACTGTTTGTCGGCTTAGGAAATCCCGGGCAGAAATACGCCCGTAACCGGCACAATATCGGGTTTATGGCATTGGAGCGGATCGCCGAAGACCATGGCTTTGGCCCTTGGAAATCTAAGTTTCAGGCTGAGATCGCCGAAGGTCGCCTGGGCGGGCAGAAAGTGCTGCTGGTTAAACCTCAGACATTTATGAACCGTTCGGGCCAGTCCGTGGGCGAGGCAATGCGGTTCTACAAACTCGATTCGACCGACGTGACCGTCTTCCACGATGAGCTTGATTTGGCCCCGGGCAAGGTACGTGTGAAAGCTGGCGGTGGACATGCGGGACATAACGGGTTGCGGTCGATCCACGAACATATCAGTTCGGCCTATGATCGCGTGCGGCTGGGCATTGGCCATCCGGGTCGGAAGGAAATGGTATCACCTTATGTTCTGAGCGACTTTGCGAAAGCCGATGCAGACTGGCTGGATAGCGTCCTGCGCGGGGTTTCGGATGGTGTGGATTATCTTGCCGATGACGAAAGCGGCAAGTTCATGAATGCTGTAGCTTTGCGAACCGCTCCGCCAAGATCGTCGAAGCAGTCTGGCAAACCTGAAAGCCCCCCCCAAAAGAGCGTCGAGGCCGTATCTGTGCCAGATGAGCGTTCGGCCATGCAGAAGCTGCTGGACAAATTCAGGTAATGCTTCCGCAACGTAGCAATTGCGTAATGGAACTGACCGGGGTCCACTGTCAGGTGTAATAGGAGACTTCGAATGAGATCTGCTTTTAAGTGGCTGCTACGTCTTGTGTTTGCTCTGGCGTTAGCGGCGTTTGTGGTCGGCTTTTGGAAACGCGAGGAGATTCAACGCCTGATGGCCGTGAACTCTTTGTTTTCAGAAGAAAAGATCGTGCATAATTTTTCGCACATGGACGAGGCGTTTCTGACCACCGATTTGCCGCGCGGTGACAGCCCGACCTGGGAACTGCCTTATGGCCCCGGTTTCGATCTGCCCGATGAAACTGACCAGTGGATCGAAGATCGCGCAGTAACATCTTTGCTTGTGATGCAAGACGGAGCGATCCGGTTTGAGGAGTATTATCTGGGCACCGGACCCGATGACCGGAGAATTTCGTGGTCAGTTGCAAAAAGCTATTTGTCGGCCCTGTTTGGTATTCTGATGGCAGAGGGCGCTATTTCATCGCTGGATGACCCGGTTGCACAATACGCCCCAGAGCTCAAGGGCAGCGCCTATGACACTGCGACGATCCGCAATGTCTTGAATATGGCCAGCGGTGTGACCTTCGACGAAGACTATCTGGACTACAATTCTGATATAAACCGAATGGGGCGTGTGGTTGCCTTGGGGGGTGAGTTGGATGATTTTGCGGCCTCACTGCAGGACAGCTTCGTCGCGCCGGGCGAAACTTGGCAATATGTGTCCATAGACACCCATGTAATCGGAATGGTTATCCGGGGCGCGACAGGGCGCAGCGTCGCAGAGCTGCTGACCGAGAAAGTGATCGAGCCGCTGGGGTTGGAGCGGGACGGCTACTACATCACCGATGGCGCAGGCGTTGCATTTGTTTTGGGCGGTCTCAACTTCACAACGCGCGATTTTGCACGGTTCGGGCAGTTGATTTTGCAGGGTGGCGAACGCGATGGCCGGCAGATTGTACCTGCGGATTGGATCGACACATCTACTTGGCCTAGCGCCCCGACAGACCCCGGCGAGATCGGTTATGGCTATCAGTGGTGGATACCTGTTGGGGCGCATGAGGGTGAATTCATGGCGCGCGGCATCTATGGCCAGTATATCTATTTCGACCAGCCACGCGGGGTCTTGATCGTGACAACTGGCGCTGACCGAAAGTTCCGCGATCCTGGCGTCAACGAGCTGAATGTCGAAATGTTCCGCAAAATTGCGCAAAGCCTGTAAGATGCAGCCATGCAAAAGCTAGACAGCATCAATGTTCTGGGAGGCGTACTCGCCTCTTGCTCTCGCGATCCTCTGACCGGGTTCTTTCGCGACGGCGTTTGCAACACCTGCCCGGAAGACCAGGGCAGCCACACGGTTTGCGCAGTAATGACCGCTGAGTTTTTGGCGTACTCGAAATATGTCGGCAATGACTTGAGCACGCCTCGACCTGAATTCGATTTCCCAGGTCTCAAACCCGGCGATAGCTGGTGCCTATGTGCGTCGCGCTTCTTGCAAGCCTATGACGAGGGCTGTGCACCCCTGGTCCACCTTGAAGCCACCCATCAGAGAGCGTTGGATGTCGTTCCCCTGCATATCCTGCAGGCGCAGCGTTCCGAAGACGAGACCTAGATCGCGGTAGCCCGATATCCACGTGACGTGCGTGAGGGTGGCCCGGTCGGAAAGCTGTGTTCAGCTTGCAGATCCCATCCTGAGCGGGACAACATTTTCACCACCGTCTCTGGCCTGTAGGTCCGGTGCCGCCACTGAAACCAGATGATCGCATTGCACCAATGCGGTTTGCTCACGACCAGCCAGAGCATCGCACCGGGTTCGGCAAGATCGCGCATTTGGCGCAGAGCCTCAGTAGGGTCGGCGCAATGTTCCAGAACATGCGCGGCCAGTAGGCAGTCAAATCGGGCCTCCGGTTGAAAATCGTCCAATCGGGATTGAATGAGCGTCGCATCGAATCCGCGGCGCTGCAAAGCTGAATGCGCCAAGTGCAGCATCCGGGCAGAAGGCTCGAGCAGCGCGATGTCACCTTCGGGCCGGATGACAGTGCGTGCTTCGGCGAAAGCACCCGTCCCACACCCGATATCCAGCGCATTACGCCCCAAGTCTGCAAGCGGATCTGACGACAGAAATCCTAGGTAGGCATCAAAATAACCTAACAGCCGCATCTTATCCGCCCAGCCGGGGGCTGCTTGATCGTATTTTTGGTCAAGCCGATCAAGTTCAGCCTTTGAGGATGCGCTGCTCATGATTAGCAAACTGGCACAGTTCCTCAAAGGCGCAAAGCCTGTTTTGGGTGATCAGTCTGCTGTACGGCCTTCGGTGTCGGACATGTCGAAGTTCAGGTATTGCGCAACCGTCTGCACATCCTTGTCGCCGCGTCCGCACATGTTCATGCAGATCAGGTGATCTTTGGGCAAATCTGGTGCGATCTTCATCACATGCGCCAGCGCATGACTGGGCTCAAGCGCCGGGATGATGCCCTCGGTCGCACAGCACAGCTGAAACGCCTCCAGTGCCTCTTTGTCGGTGATTGAGACATAGTTGGCACGGCCGATATCGTTCAGCCAGGAATGCTCAGGCCCGATCCCCGGATAATCCAGACCCGCCGAGATGGAATAGCCTTCCAGAATCTGCCCATCGTCATCCTGCAACAGATAAGTGCGATTACCGTGCAGCACGCCGGGGCGACCGCCGGTCAGCGAGGCACAATGCTCCATCTTTTCATTCACGCCCTTGCCGCCTGCTTCGACGCCGATGATGTTGACCTCTTTGTCATCAAGGAACGGATAGAACAGGCCCATCGCATTCGAACCACCGCCAATGGCTGCGATAATGGTGTCGGGTAGACGGCCTTCGGCCTTGTGCATCTGCTCTTTGGCTTCCTTACCGATGATCGACTGGAAATCGCGTACCATCGCCGGGTACGGGTGCGGACCGGCCACTGTGCCGATGCAATAGAACGTGTCGCGCACATTGGTTACCCAGTCGCGCAGCGCGTCGTTCATCGCGTCTTTCAGCGTACCCCGACCGCTTGTCACCGGAATCACCTCAGCCCCAAGCAGGCGCATACGGAATACATTCGGGGCCTGACGCTGTACGTCATGCGCACCCATATAAACGATGCACTTCAGGCCGAACTTGGCACAGACGGTAGCGGTGGCTACGCCGTGCTGCCCTGCCCCAGTTTCCGCGATGATCCGGGTCTTACCCATGCGGCGCGCGAGAATGATCTGGCCCAGCACGTTATTAATCTTATGCGCACCAGTGTGGTTCAGTTCATCGCGCTTCAGATAGATTTTGGCCCCGCCTAGATGCTCGGTCAGGCGTTCCGCGTAATACAGCGGCGAGGGGCGGCCCACATAGTTGGCCCACAGATCATCCATCTCGGCCCAGAAAGTAGGGTCATCCTTGGCTTTGTTATATTCCTCTTCCAGCGACAGGATCAGCGGCATCAGCGTTTCGCTGACGAACCGTCCGCCGAAGATGCCGAAACGGCCCTGCTCATCCGGGCCGGACATGAAGGAGTTAAAAAGATCGTTGGCCATGGGTGTCTCCACTCGTCGTACGCGACTTTCATAGGTGGTAGCGGCAGGATTTGCCATGGCAAAACGCATCATTGCTGATCCCGGACGCATTGCGCCCAGACCTTCAAAGCCTGATCCCTGCTAGGGACAGCGATGCAGGGAAAATGGTGGAATTCATAGGTTTTGGCCAAGCGTGAAGCCGCATCCACCACACATCGATGCGGGCCCGATTGGGCGAATGTCAGCATAGCCTCTACGTCTTCCCAAACACTGAGTGAAAAAAACATGCCCTGATGTAAAAAGACCTGTGCTTCCAGGCATAATGGATCGCCGCGCGCCTGAAGCAACGCCTGACGCGCCCGCCAGAATAGCTCCGGCCCGTAGTACCATCGTCTTAACGAAACACCGCCAATTGCCGCAAGCATCGTCGTCTCCCCTTTTCCGGAGATACGCAGCAGACAATTGTTCAGATCACCGTGTGGCGTCGATAAATGCGCTGATCAAGGCCTCATCCTTGATACCCGGAGCACTTTCAACGCCCGAAGCGACGTCCACTTGCCGGGCTCCCGTGGTACGAATGGCCTCCGCCACGTTGTCGGGAGTTAAACCACCCGCCAGCATCCACGGCTTGCGCCAATACTTCCGCCCGGCCATAAGACGCCAATCGAACGCCAAGCCGTTGCCGCCCGGTAGAACAGCATTTTTTGGTGGTTTGGCATCGATCAAAATCTGGTCAGCGACGTCGCTAAAGGCATCAATCGCATCCAAGTCTTCGGCATCAGCCACTCCAATGACCTTCATCACTGGCAACCCATAGCGTGATTTGATTTCCGAAACCCGTTTGATGCTTTCGCCACCGTGCAACTGCAACATATCGAACGGTACGGTTTCGGTAATCTGATCCAAAACCTCGTTCGACGCATTCACAACCAAAGCCACCTTAGCGACCCCAACAGGCACAGATTGCATCAACACTGCCGCTTGCTCAGCGGTTACATAACGCGGCGATTTAGGAAAGAAATTGAAGCCAAGATACCGTGCACCTGCTTCAACTGCCGCACGCACATGATCAGGCGCGGTCAGACCGCATATTTTGACACTGATTTCACCGGACATGGTCGGCCTCAGCTTGCCTCATCCAGCAGAGCGAGCACATCATCCTGCCCATCGTTCTGCTTTTTCTTGAGCTTCTTGACCTCGCGCTCAAGCTTGCGCACTTCGCTTTTCTTCACAGTGGCGTCTTTACGGTGCTTGTGCTCACGCAGCCACTCCCAAAGGAAGCCGATGACCAGACCGGCCACAACGCCACCAAGGACAACCAAAAACAAAGGGAGCGAGGTTGAAAAGTTGAACCCAAGCAACTCTGCCAGTGCAGTCGGCATCAGCTTCAATTCAACCAGCTCACGATTGGCCAGAGAGATGGAGACCAATATGATCCCTAAGGCAGCCAGAAAAGCATAACGAATGTAGCGCATCATGACTTACGCTTTACCGTTCAACCGATCCCTTAGCAACTTGCCGGTCTTGAAAAACGGAACACATTTTTCTTCAACCTGTACGGTTTCACCAGTACGGGGATTCCGTCCGACACGTGCATCGCGTTTTTTCACGGAGAAAGCGCCAAATCCACGCAGCTCAACGCGATCGCCGCGCGACATTGCATCGGTCACTTCTTCAAAAACTGTATTTACAATCCGTTCGACGTCGCGCTGATAAAGATGCGGGTTTTCGTCGGCGATTTTTTGAATCAGTTCTGAACGGATCATGCGTAATACCCTCCCAGGCGTCCGGTATGTCTGGTCTACTGATTTGACAGTATAGGAAAAAACCCGGTTTGGGGGAACGCATACTCTGCATCGATTGGACTTATTTTGCCACATTCTAACGCGAATATTAGCGCACAAGCTCGTTTTCTACACCTATTGAGCGAACATGACGGGGAAAAACCCGGATAATTGGAACATATTGATTCGCAACAAAAACGGCCCCGCGCATGCGCACGGGGCCGAAATTCTTGGTTAGGCTTTCGCCCTGAATCAGTCGCCGGACTTCAGCGCTGCACCCAGGATATCGCCCAGCGATGCGCCCGAGTCGGAAGAACCGTACTGTTCCACGGCCTCTTTCTCTTCGGCGATTTCGCGTGCCTTGATCGACAGGCCCAGACGGCGGGTCTTACTGTCGACGTTTGTGACGCGAACGTCGACCTTGTCACCGACCGAGAAACGCTCGGGGCGCTGTTCGGCGCGGTCACGGGACAGGTCCGAACGGCGGATGAAGGATTTCATGCCTTCGTACTCGACCTCGATGCCACCATCCTCGATTGCGGTCACTTCGACGGTTACGATCGAGCCACGCTTCACGCCGCCCACGGCTTCGGCGAACTTGTCACCGCCCAGGGCTTTGATCGACAGCGAGATACGCTCTTTTTCGACATCAACTTCCGAGACAACGGCCGAAACCATGTCGCCTTTGCGGTAGTTCTGGATCGCATCTTCGCCACGCTCGTCCCAGGACAGGTCCGACAGGTGAACCATGCCGTCGATGTCGCCTTCGAGGCCAATGAACAGACCGAATTCGGTGATGTTCTTGACTTCGCCTTCGACCTCTGTGCCTTCGGGGTGAGTTTCTGCAAACACTTCCCATGGGTTGCGCTGAGTCTGCTTCAGGCCCAGAGACACGCGACGCTTGGCGCCGTCGATTTCCAGAACCATGACATCGACTTCCTGGCTGGTCGAAACGATCTTGCCGGGGTGGACGTTTTTCTTGGTCCAGGACATCTCGGACACGTGCACCAGACCTTCGACACCGGCTTCCAGCTCGACGAACGCGCCGTAGTCGGTGATGTTGGTGACGCGACCCTGATGGACCGAGCCCAGCGGGTATTTCGCAGCAACCAGATCCCACGGATCTTCCTGCAACTGCTTCATGCCCAGGCTGATGCGGTGGGTCTCTTTGTTGATCTTGATGACTTGAACCTTGATGGTTTCGCCAATTGTCAGGATCTCGGACGGGTGGTTCACGCGGCGCCATGCCATGTCGGTGACGTGCAGCAGGCCGTCAACGCCGCCCAGGTCAACGAATGCACCGTATTCGGTGATGTTCTTGACAACACCCTCTACGGTCTGACCTTCGGACAGGTTGCCGATAACTTCAGCACGCTGTTCGGCACGCGATTCTTCAAGGATTGCGCGACGCGAAACAACGATGTTGCCACGACGGCGGTCCATTTTCAGAATCTGGAACGGCTGCTTCAGACCCATCAGCGGGCCAGCATCGCGCACGGGGCGAACGTCAACTTGCGAGCCGGGCAGGAACGCAACTGCGCCACCCAGATCAACGGTGAAGCCACCTTTGACGCGACCAAAGATTGCACCTTCGACGCGCTGGTCGTCGGCATATGCTTTTTCCAGACGGTCCCATGCCTCTTCACGGCGGGCCATCTCGCGCGAGATGACGGCTTCGCCACGGGCGTTTTCTGCGGCGCGCAGGTAAACTTCTACCTCGTCGCCTACAGCGATTTCAGGGGCTTCGCCGGGATTTGCGAATTCTTTCAGATCAACGCGGCCTTCCATTTTGTAGCCTACGTCGATGATGGCTTGACCGGCTTCGATCGCCAGAACCTTGCCTTTGACAACAGAACCCTCTTCGGGCGTGTCCATTTCGAAGCTTTCATTCAGGAGGGCTTCGAATTCCTCCATGGATGCGTTAGCCATGTGGCGTTGTTTTCCTTTACAGTACGTTTTTGCTGGCCGAGCGGTTGTCTCCGCCGGTCTTGTTTCATGATGTCTTTAGGCGTGATCCGGTGCGGCCCTGAGCAAACAAACACAAAGGGCCGAGGTTACCCGGCCCTGCTCAGAAACGTCATCCGGACGTTGACCGCCCTTGTATCGACAGCGCGCGTATAGGCGGATTCCAATGCTTGCGCAAGTGCAAAGCCAACAAACGCTGGCTTATGCAGCAGGATCAGCGCTTGATTGCTTGCCCGGCGTGTCCCAAATCAACGCATCTTGCCGCAACATGGATCGCTCAATGGCGTCAAGCCGCAGAATAGCGGCCATGGGATTTGCCGAACCCCCAGCTTGGTCCCAGATTTTGAGAGCCGAGGCCGGACTCCATGGCAAACAAGCAGGCGCCAGCCACTGCCTAAGGCCTTGCGGTAATGCGTCATAGGCCTGCATCGGCGAGCCCCGCCGCCTACGACGTTTGAGCTGAGTCTGCAAATTACGGCCTGAATTGCCTTTGATTGCCCTACCGGCGTTGGCAGGGATCACACCTCGTATTACATCGTAACGCGCAGACACACAGAAACTCCATCTTTCAAGCTTGCGTTACGATATCATATAACATAAACCTTTTAGCAAGACGTTCTTTGGGTCGTGCAGTCGGAAATTAGATTTCCTCGCCCTTTTTTAACAGTTCCTTGAACAGCTCTTGCTGCAACTCACCGCTGTCGCCGCCGCCAAACTGTGCCCCCCCACTGGAATAGAGGGTGCCATATGTTTGTGCGATGTTCACAGTTTGCGCGATGCCCGAAATCAATTGATCCCTTTCCAGCGACAAAAGCGGGTGCAGGAACGCCGCCCAAACCCTGCCGTTCGCGATCGCATATCGCGCATCCAATGCCGTATCGAAATTGGCCTGCATCATCCGTTGCATGTCGGCCTGAGTCAGACCGTCTGCAGTTCGGATCGGAACCATCACGCGCATACGGTCCGCATTGGTATCAGTCACAACAAATACACGCGTCTCTGAGATCTTCAGTTCAAAACCAGGCCCGTGGGGTTGCGCGTCGGGATCCAGCGCAAACAGAATTTTACCCAGGCGTTCGTATGTCATCGGGGGTTCTTTGATCGGAGACGGGGTTTCAGCTTCCTGAGCAGCGATGCCGGTGGCCGTTAACACCAGAAACAAAACTATTCGGATCATGTGGCCCCTCCTGTAGATATAGAAACGACCATAAGATGTTCAGTTCTGACGAACCAAACAAAGCTCTGTGAACACTTATCACACATCATGCATCAGTTAGGACGATCTGCAATACTTTGCGTTCTATCGGCGATTACGCGTCCGAAAAGCCTTTCCTATTTTCACCCCATCGGCCGACGACTGTTGCGGCCAGGAACCAAATGGAAAGGAATAACCAAATGAAATCTCTTGCCCTTACGGCCCTTGCGATGACACTTGCCCTTACTGCTCCTGCATTTGCTGCAGATGAAATAAACGTCTCAAAGGGTATCTCTGCTGCTGGCGCTCCATTGGCGGTACATGGTGTAGATCTGGTGGCCCTGGTGAATGACGGCAATCCGGTCGAGGGTTTTGCAACCCATACAGCGACCTATGACGGCGCGTCCTACTATTTCACCAGTGCTGCAAACCTTGAAGCGTTTGAGACCAACCCAGCAGCATTCTTGCCTCAACACGGCGGATATTGCTCATTCGGTGTTTCGGTCGGAAAGAAATTTGACGGCGACCCGGATCAATATCTGGTTGCCGACGGAAAGCTGTTCTTGTTCCTGAACGCAGACACCCGTGCATCTTTCCTGAAAGACGTCACCGGGACAGCAAAAACCGCCGATGATCAGTGGGCCAACATCAAAAGCATCGCTGTAGGCGAGCTGTAAGGAATTGGCCCTGCCTGAAGGCGATTATGCTTTAGGCAGGGTCATTTCGATGACTTCGATCGCACGGGCCAGTGCAGCATCGACACTCAGATCCGAGGTATCCAGCAGCACAGCATCAACTGCGGGCTTCATCGGTGCAGTGCTGCGTTCAGCGTCACGGGCATCGCGTTCTTTGACGTCTGCCAGCACCTGTTCGCGCGAGACATCATCGCCTTTGGCTGCAAGCTCCAGATATCGCCGTTCCGCGCGCACTTCGGCACTGGCCGTGACGAACAGTTTGACCTCGGCGTTCCGACAAATAACGGTTCCAATATCACGCCCGTCAAGAACTGCGCCTCCGACACGTCGCGCAAAGGCACGTTGGAAATCAACCAGTGCGCTGCGAACCTCGGGTATAACAGCCACTTTTGAGGCCGCCTTTGCGATCTCGGCCGTACGAAGGTCACCCTGACCCAACTCTTCTGCGGTTAGAGATTGCGCCGCCGTAACAGGCTCTTCACCTTGCAGCATGCGTCGTCCAACCGCTCGGTAAAGCAATCCAGTATCCAGATGGGCAAACCCAAAATGCGCGGCTACCGCCTTCGAGATCGTGCCCTTACCTGCCGCAGCAGGGCCGTCGATCGCAACCGTATACCCCTGCTCGAGCATCAGACGGGCCGGTTGTCGCGAAGCAGCTTGGCACCCAAACCCGTCATCAACGGCTCAAAGATCGGGAACGAAGTTGCAATCGGACCACCATCATCTACCGAAACCGCCTTTTTCGCACCCATACCCATCACCATGAAGGACATGGCAATGCGGTGATCGAGGAAACTCTCACAAATGCCGCCGCCGGGAACACCACCAATGCCTAGGCCCTCGACTGACCACCAATCGTCACCCTCGTCTACCGTCACGCCATTCGCGCGCAGGCCACGCGCCATTGCATCGATCCGGTCGCTTTCCTTGACGCGTAACTCTTTGACGCCGCCCATCATCATTGTGCCGGTTGCATTGGCGGCAACAACGGACAGCATAGGGTATTCGTCAATCATCGAGGCAGCGCGTTCTGGTGGGACGGAAATTCCCTTCATATTCGGCGAGTATTTTGCCCGCAGATCTGCAACGGGCTCACCACCCTCTTCGCGCTCGTTCTCATAGGTCAGATCCGCACCCATCTCGCGTAGCGTTGTAAACAAACCTGCACGCGTGGGGTTTAATCCGATGCCCGGCACCAAAACATCCGATCCGGGGGTAATCAGTGCGGCACATACCGGGAAGGCTGCGCTAGATGGGTCACGCGGCACCGCAATGACCTGCGGCTTCAATTCTGGACGCCCGGTCAGAGTAATCACTCGACCCTCGTCGGTATCCTCGACGGTGATTTCTGCGCCGAACCCGGACAGCATCCGTTCGGAATGATCACGGGTTGCCTCTTTCTCGATTACCACGGTCTTGCCGGTGGCATTCAACCCTGCCAGCAGAACAGCGGATTTCACCTGAGCCGATGGCACAGGCACCTCGTAACGAACGGGGATGGGGTCCGCAGCGCCGACGATGGTCATCGGCAGGCGTCCACCATTACGACCAACAGATTGCGTACCAAACAGCGCCAGAGGATCGGTGACCCGGGCCATCGGACGTTTGTTCAGGCTGGCATCCCCGGTAAAGGTCGCCGTTATCGGAGAGGTTGCCATCGCTCCCATAATCAGGCGCACACCGGTGCCCGAGTTCCCGCAATCGATCACCTGATCGGGTTCCGCAAAGCCGCCTACGCCAACGCCGTGCACCGACCATTCGCCGCCCCCGTGATCCGTAACTTCGGCCCCGAAGGCCCGCATGGCCTTGGCCGTGTCTAGCACATCCTCGCCCTCAAGCAGGCCCGAAATCCTGGTTTCGCCAACAGCCATCGCCCCCAGGATCAGGGACCGGTGCGAGATTGATTTGTCGCCAGGCACCTCTGCCGTGCCGGTCAGCGGGCCGCATGGATGCGACGTCATCGGGATGGGCGTGCCGTGTCCGGACATGGGGGCTCCTGTTTTCGCTATCAGTCCTCAGGCCGATTAGCGAATTGGGGCCGGTTGGTCCAGCGGCAATCAGTCTTTGCGTCGGAAGGTCAGATAATGCGGGGTACGCCCCTCGCGTAGGGCTTTTTGTTCGTAGCGGGTGGAAATCCAGTCATCCCAAGGCTCGCGCCAGTCGGCGGGGCGCTCGGCGAGCCACTCAAAACCGGCACGCGGTACCTCTTCAAGAGTCTGGCGCACATAGTCGGGGATATCGGTGGCAACACGAAATATCGACCCCGGTTTCAATGCACGCGCCAGAGGCTCCAGATGCTCAGGGGTCACGAACCTGCGCCGATGATGACGTGTTTTCGGCCACGGATCAGGATAGAGCAGGAAGGCGCGCGAGATGCTGGCCTCGGGCAGCACATCAAACAGATCCCGCACATCGCCGGGGTGCACGGCGAGGTTTTCGGCACCAGCCTGACGAATTTTGCCCAACAACATTGCGACACCATTGATGTAAGGCTCTGCTCCGATAATGCCGATACCGGGATTGTTTTGCGCCTGATGCACCAAATGCTCGCCACCACCAAATCCGATTTCGAGCCAGACAGGCTTGCCACCGAACAGGCCCTCTAGGTCCAAAGCGGTGCGTTCTGGGTTGGTTTCCCAATCTACCGCACCTGGAGACAGGGCGGCCAGATCTTCTGACAGATAAGTCTTTTGACTGGGCTTCAAGGTCTTGCCTTTGAAGCGGCCATAAAAGTTCCTGCGGGGGCGCTGTGGGGTCTGGTTGCTCATGCCCGTGCCCATACTGCTGACTCGTGCCTGAGGCAAGGGTGGAGGTTGGGGGCTGGCCCCCACACCTCCGGCGTATTTTTTTGAATAGGTGAACGGCGCTCAGACAGCCTGCTTAAGAGCGTCGGCCAAATCGGTACGCTCCCAGCTGAATCCGCCATCTGCATCGGGTTCGCGTCCGAAATGGCCATAGGCTGCAGTACGCTGATATATCGGCTTGTTCAGTTGCAGATGCTCGCGAATGCCGCGTGGTGTCAGGTCCATGACTTGACCGACAGCCTTCTCGATAACCGCGTCAGCGATCTCGCCTGTCCCGTGTGTGTCGGCATAGATCGACAGGGGTTTGGAGACGCCAATCGCATAACTTAACTGAATGGTGCAGCGTTCCGCCATTCCTGCCGCTACCACGTTCTTGGCCAGATAGCGTGCGGCATACGCAGCCGAGCGGTCCACCTTGGTCGGGTCCTTGCCAGAGAACGCACCGCCCCCGTGTGGCGCAGCTCCGCCATAGGTGTCCACGATGATCTTGCGCCCGGTCAGACCTGCATCGCCATCGGGGCCGCCGATCACGAACTTGCCGGTGGGATTCACATGCCACTCGGTCTCGGCAGTCAACCAGCCATCGGGTAGGGTTTCGCGAATATAGGGTTCGACAATCTGGCGGATATCATCCGAGGTCAGCGCCTCATCCAAATGCTGAGTGGACAGCACGATTGAGCTGACACCAACTGGAATGCCATCCCGATAGATGACCGACAGCTGCGATTTCGCGTCCGGGCCCAGCGCGGGCTCCGTACCGTTCTTGCGAACTTCGGCCAGACGGCGAAGGATTGCATGCGAATACTGGATCGGAGCTGGCATCAGTGCAGGTGTCTCGGTCGTGGCGTACCCGAACATGATACCCTGATCGCCCGCGCCCTCGTCTTTATTGTCAGCGGCATCGACACCCTGCGCTATATGAGCCGACTGTTCGTGCAGCAGGTTGGTTACCTCGACGGTTTCGTGGTGAAACTTGTCCTGCTCGTATCCGATATCTTTGATGCAGGCGCGCGCAATATCATCGATATGCGCCATGTAATCGTGAAGCTTGTCCTGATCCGACAGCCCCACTTCGCCGCCAATAACGACGCGATCAGTGGTGGCGAAAGTTTCGCACGCAACGCGGGCTTCGGGCTCTTCACGCAGGAAGGCGTCTAGCACCGCATCGGAAATACGATCGCAGACCTTATCAGGGTGTCCTTCGGATACGGACTCCGAAGTAAAGGTGTAATTCTGTCGGGACATAAATGTGCTCCACTAAGATTTTCCCATCACGTCAGGAAGCCGTTGCGAAGGGCAATTGACCGAATACGCGCGCAGTCAGGTAGGGTCAATCGGTATTTGACCGTTGAACCTACGGGTATGACGCCTGAGCAACGCCCAAGCTGCTAATATAAGGAAAAACACCGGTTTGTCCCCAATCCGGGAATATATCGTCGCGGCTTGGGGCTGCGGCAATTCGGCATCGATAAACCCGGCCTGCCCAAGCGCCAACGCGTCAGTAATTCGCCCCAAAGGGTCAATCATCGCAGAAACACCGGTATTGGCCGAGCGCAACATCGGCAGACCCTGCTCGATGGCGCGCATCTGTGCCTGTGCAAGATGCTGATACGGGCCGGAGCGAGTCCCGAACCACGCATCGTTAGTGATCTGCAAAAGAAAATCTGCCCGGCCCGGCGCGGACAGAACATCTTGTGTGAATACGGCCTCATAACAGATCAGCGGCAGAGCTTTCCCAAGCCCTCCTGCATCCATCAGGGCAGCGCCCGGCCCAGCGCTGAAACCACTTCCCGTGGTTGCCGCCATTCCGTGTATTCCAAACCGCGCCATCAATTCACCAAAGGGCACATATTCTCCGAATGGGGCCAGGTGGTGTTTGTCATACAGCCCTGCCTGTTGACCATCTCCATTCAAATAGATCATCGAGTTATAGATCTGCTGTCCGTCAGCACGCTGAATACCTAGAAAAACAGGCGTACCCTGCGCCGCTTCACCAATTGCTGAAAGATAGGGCTGCGCACTGCCAAGCCACGCCGGAACCGAAGTTTCTGGCCAGACAATCAGATCTGGCCTGGGCTCGGCTACCGTGAATTCAAGTTGGCGGGCAAAAAACAGGGGTGCATATTCCGGGTCCCACTTTTGGTGCTGTGGAGCATTAGGCTGTATCAGCCGCACGATACGGCTGGTGTATTCAACCGACGGCCGGTTCGCAGCGTAAGCCAGAGCCAATACAGTGCACCCCGCAGCCACAAAGATTGGCATCCCCAGGCCGCGTGGGGTCCGATCACTGGAGATGGCTGCACCGAGTGGAAAAGTCGCAATCAGCGTCAGTGCGCCCAAGCCATAAGGTCCTATCAGCGACAGGAGCTGAGCAAAAGGCGTATCCACCCAGATCTGAGCAATACCAGCCCAAGGAAACCCTGTAAGTATGTAACCCCGCGCAAACTCGGCCAGGGAGAGCGTCAAAGCCAGTAACATACCCTGCAGGATCGGCGATCCACCGATGCGTTTTGCAACTCCAAAGGCCAGCGCCCAGAACAATGCCAACCCGCCTGACAAGAAGATCAGTGCAAAGGGCGCCATCCAGGCATGGCGTTCTGCGTCAACCATGAATGGTTCGATGATCCAGTTTAGCGCATGGGCAAAATACCCGGTGGCGAACACCCACCCCAGCAAAGCCGCGCGGCGGGATGTTTCAGAGTTCAAGTACAATGGAGCAAGCAGGATCAGCGCCACCAATGCCGCTGGCCAAAAACCCAACGGGGCAAGCCCACAAGCAGCCACGATTCCCAAGGATGCCGCTAGCAGCAACCGCAACCAATAGGGCCACCCCTGGGCAGGATTCATGCAGCGATATCCGGCAACATGACGCGCAACCGCTTTATGCGGCGTGGATCTGCGTCAAGAACTTCGAATTCAGGCCCTTCGGGGTGGCATACCACCTCACCACGCGCCGGGACGCGCCCAGATAGCATGAAGACCAAACCGCCCAAAGTGTCGATCTCTTCTTCGTCCACATCTTCGTGGCTGGTCAATGAACGACCAATTTCGGCTTCAAAATCTTCAAGCGGAACCCGAGCTTGAACCACGTAGCAGCCAGGTTTTTCTTGTATCCAAAGCTGATCTTCATCGGCGTCATGTTCGTCGGCAATTTCGCCCACAACCTGTTCGATTAGGTCTTCGATGGTCAACAGGCCGTCGACACCACCGTATTCGTCAATGACCAGCGCCATATGACGACGTTCAGTTTGCATCTTGGTTAAAAGTACACCAATCGGCATCGAGGGCGGAACGAACAGCAAGGTCCTTAGCATTGACGTCAAATCAAACTCGGACGAGTTGCCATTAAATCCATGGGTCAGCGCGAAATCCTTGAGGTGGACAAAGCCCAGTGGAGTGTCGAGCGTTCCCTCGTACACAGGGATTCGCGACAATCCACTATCGCGAAAAATTTGCGCCAACTCGTCCTTGGGTGTTGTCGAGGGAACCGAGATAATCTCGGCCGTGGGTATCGCGACATCTTCGACCCGCATTCTGCGCAGGTTGATCATACCCCTCGGTTGTGAATCCGTGACCTTAGCCCCGTTCACCTGACTGGCTTCATCGCCCGGAGGTGAAAATGCGTCGAATATCCGGGATAAAAGCCCGCCTTTTTCATCGCTATCCGTGTTGCTGTTCTGTGAATGCGCGCCTTGCGCTGCCCTAGAACTGCCGTCTGTATCGCCCATTATCCTGTTCCAAATGATCGGGCAAAGCTGCCCCTGTCATACATTATATGGGTTATCTATACCCAGTTTGCCAAGTATTTCGATCTCAATCCGTTCCATCAAAGTGGCGTCGAGGTCACGAATGTGATCGTATCCTAACAAATGTAACGTGCCGTGAATTATCAAGTGGGTCACATGATCTTCCATTGATTTACCCGCTGCGATGGCCTCACGCGCGCAGGTGTCATATGAAATCGCAATGTCTCCCAAAGCGATTTCCCCAGTGAAATCGGGTTCGGGCAACATTGGTATGCCCCCAGGCTGATCAGGGGATAAATCTTCGGCAGGCCAACTTAAAACATTTGTCGGCTTCAGTTTTTCCCGGAATTCGGCATTCAGAACTGCGATCCGTTCATCGTTACAACCCAACAAGCTGATTTCGCAGAGATCCGATTTGAGACCGCAATAATCAAGAACTTCAATGAGTGCGCGTTGTGCCAGCGGCTCCAATTCCCTCCAGCGCTCGTCTTCGATCGTTACATCCAGAATCATACCGGCTCTCCAAGGCTCCAAAACCCTTCGGAACCTTGGGTTTCACCCCGTTTCGCGGCCCGAGTCGGCCTCATACGCCTCAATAATGGCGGCGACAAGCGGGTGGCGCACGACATCTTTCGACGTGAAATAATTGAAACTGATATTCGGGATCGTCTTCAGCAGTCTTTCCGCATCCGCCAAACCCGATTGCACACCGCGCGGCAAATCGACCTGTGACCGGTCTCCGGTGATCACCATGCGGCTGCCTTCGCCAAGTCTGGTCAGGAACATTTTCATTTGCATGGTGGTGGCATTTTGCGCCTCGTCCAGCACGACAAAGGCATTCGCCAGCGTCCGCCCACGCATAAACGCCAGAGGCGCAATTTCGATCCGTTTTTCTTCGATCAGCTTGGCCAGCTGCTTGCCCGGGAGGAAATCATTCAGCGCATCATAAAGCGGCTGCATGTAGGGATCGACTTTATCCTTCATGTCACCGGGCAGGTAACCCAGCTTTTCGCCGGCCTCTACCGCTGGACGGCTGAGAATGATCCGGTCCACATGGCCTCCGATGAACATCGACACACCCACAGCAACAGCCAGATAAGTTTTACCCGTACCTGCGGGGCCGATTCCAAAGGCCAGCTCATTGTTAAAGAGCGACTGAACATATGCCTTCTGGGCGTCTGTCCGCGGCTCAACCAGCTTCTTACGGGTTTTGATTTCGACCGTTCCGCCCTTGAACATCTCAAGCTGGTCACCATCCCGTGTACCAGTTCCGGCCTCGGAAGTGCCCATGCGCAACTCGCGATCGACATCTGCTGCCTCGACATCTCGCCCACCTTCAAGCCGAGTGTAGAGCGCCTGCAGCACTTCAATGGCCTGCTTTTGCGATTCTTCATCACCTAGCACGACCAACTGATTTCCACGCCGCACGATCTGCACCGAAAGCTTTTGCTCGATATCGGTCAGGTTACGGTCATATTCGCCGCACAAATCGATTAGTAGTCTGTTGTCTGGGAACTCAACAAGCGCCTCACGCTGGGGCATATCTTCTTGCGGTGGGGTCAGGGCACCGATGGCCAATCCGTTCTCCTGTCTTGGCGTTTCACCCCGAGCGTAGACAACATATTGAGGTGGACGCAAGGCGCAGTTTCGTTTTTTGCAAACGGGATGACAAATGCGCCGATCAACGCCGTTGTTGCGCATAAAATATCAGTTTTTGCGAATGGTTCAGAATGTATAATTCAATCCGATCCGCAATCCGCGGTAGCTTGGCGTCGATTTGGTGCTGAAAGAAGGGCCCAGTTCTACGGTTTTTGATTCGAACTGCAGATATTCGAGCTCACCAGTAATCGACCAATCGTCATTCAGTCTATGCTCGGCACCCAGGCTGGCAGAAAAACCCTGACGTCGATCAACGTCTTCAAAGCGGGTAGTCCCACCCACTTCGGTCACAGAAGCCGACGTTGTGATATCACCACGCACATAGCCCACTGTAACGAAGTAAAGGACACTCTTGCTGCGGTTTGTAAGTCCATTTCGAAGGCGGATCGAGAATACATCGGAAATTGCAGATCTGCCGCTGACGGGTGTTCCGCCGATCTGTCCCGACGTGCTTCCGTCCAGAGTGCCAAAGTCGTGGCCGACTTCCAGACCATAGACATAGTCGCGCCCGCCTCTCGCAGGCAAAATCCCGCGCCAACCCCCGCGAAACCCGGCAAAGTTGCCGTCAGTACTGACCTCTCCGATCCCGAAAACTGAGCCGCCATTGACCTGCAAGCCAAACTCATCGGAACCACCCGTTGCACGACTGGCGCTCACCCCCAGATAAAACGCCCTGATATCGCTGGCATATCGTTCGGACGAAATCACGTCAGGTTCAGTGACTTCCCCGGTCACATCCCCAGCCAAAGTCGGAGCAGCGCAAGATAACATCAATAAGAGGGCCGTCAAAACGCGGGACATCTTCGATTTTGGAAAACATATCCAGCTCACTACTCGTACCCTCCGCCATCATGGCTTGCCTCTTCGGGTCAACAGTTTCGTAGGCCGCAAAACCCACACCCGAGAAATCTGGCCTCTCTCGGAGCATAGTTCCAAGTCATAAATCAAGGGTTAAATTTGGTCGGAAGGAACCCTTGCAGCATACGTATATTGGATTAAATCACGTCGCCGCCCAGCGAGTTCGCGCCAGAGGATTTGATCCTTACCTTACGTAAATCTCCACGTGCCACATCTGCATCCGAAACGTGAACCGCGTGAAGATACTCGGATTTTCCAACCATCTGGCCCGGTTGACGCCCAGATTTTTCAAACAGGACAACGACTGTTTTGCCAACCATGGAATCCTGAATCACTCGCTGATGACGTGTAATCAAGGCTTGTAACCGTTGCAGACGCTCGTCTGCCACTTCGGCATCGACCTGTGGCCGTTCTGCCGCAGGCGTACCGGGGCGGGTAGAATACTTGAATGAATACGCGTAGCCGTATTTGACCTCTTCCACCAAATCCAGAGTAGCCTGAAAATCCTCATCTGTCTCTTCGGGGAAGCCTACGATGAAATCGCCGGACATTAGAATATCGGGCCGCGCTTCGCGGATGCGTTCGATCAATCGCAGATAGCTTTCAGCCGTATGACTGCGGTTCATGCGTTTCAGAATTTTGTCCGATCCCGACTGCACCGGCAGGTGCAGATAAGGCATCAGTTTTTCGCAGGTCCCATGTGCCTCGATCAGCGCATCGTCCATGTCGTTCGGATGCGAGGTGGTAAAGCGGATGCGCTCCAACCCATCGACCTTGTTCAACTCCCAGATCAGGCCCGCAAGGGTCATGTCCCCATTCGGCCCAGCCCCGTGATAGGCATTTACGTTCTGCCCCAGCAACGTGATCTCGCGTACGCCGCGTTCGACCAGATCCTGCGCCTCACGAATAATGCGGTCTGCAGGCCTGCTGACCTCGGCCCCGCGGGTATAGGGCACCACGCAGAATGCACAGAATTTATCACAGCCTTCCTGCACGGTCAGAAAAGCAGTCGGGCCGCGCTTCGCTTTGGGACGGTTCTTGAGCTTCTCGAATTTGTCTTCTTCGGGGAAATCGGTATCCAGCGCCTTTTCACCCGCGCGCGTCTTCGCCTCCATCTCGGGCAGGCGGTGATAGCTTTGCGGACCCACCACCAGATCGACCAGAGGCTGACGGCGCATAATCTCTTCGCCCTCGGCCTGGGCTACGCAGCCAGCGACACCAATCTTCAATTCCGGCTTTTCTGCTTTCAGCCCCTTGAACCGGCCCAGTTCGGAATAGACTTTCTCAGCTGCTTTTTCACGAATGTGGCAAGTATTGAGAAGGATCATATCCGCATCATCGGCCGATTTGGTCTCGACATACCCCTGCCCGCCCAGCGCTTCGGCCATGCGTTCACTGTCATAGACGTTCATCTGACAGCCATAGGTCTTGATAAACAGCTTTTTCGGTTCAGACATGGGTTGGCCTTTGCAGTCGCTGGGTCGGCGTCGTCTATACGTATCGAACACCGCTTGCAATGCTGGCGCAATTACCCGAATTTGGCGGGAATTTCCAGCGAGGCGGAAACAAAGCCAACGATGCAGTACGATTCCCTTGATCACCTTCTGAAATCCGGCGGTGAGGCCCTGAACAATGGCCCCATAGCGCTGATCTTCGCCGAAGATGAAGTCGAATTGGAAAGCACGCTTCATCACCACCTTAAACTGGGGTTCAAATCGGTGATCGCGTTCCTGCCAAGGGAATTTGCGATCGACGATGATCTGAGCGAGAGGGTCTACAGGGTTGTGATGACATGCGCGCCCAGAACAGTCGTTTTTGACGCCGTCAACCGGATCATCCAAGCCACGCAAGGCGTCTGGATATACTACTGCTACAACGCCGAATACCTGTTCTATCCGTTCTGCGAGACCCGCTCGGTTGGCGAATTGCTCGCCTTCCATTCAGAAGAGCGGCGTCAGGCGATGTTGACCCACGTGATCGATCTGTATGCGAACGATCTAACGGCCTTTCCCAACGGCGTGGCCCCCGATCAAGCAATGCTGGACAAGACCGGATACTACGCCCACACGCGGCATGATGCATCTGGCAAGCCGCTAGAGCGGCAGCTGGATATGTCTGGCGGCCTGCGCTGGCGGTTCGAAGATCATATCCCCTATGAACGGCGCCGCATCGATCGGATTTCGCTGTTTAAAGCAAAACCCGATCTGAAACTTCTGCCGGATCACACGTTCAACGAGGCGGAATACAACACCTACGCCTGCCCTTGGCACAACAACCTGACCGCCGCGATCTGCTCCTTCCGTGCGGCCAAAGCACTAAAAACGAACGCCGGATCGACGTTCGATATCTCTGATTTCCGCTGGAACCATTCAACTCCGTTCGAGTGGGATTCGCGCCAGTTGCTGGATCTGGGCCTGATTGAATCGGGCCAGTGGTTCTAGATCCTAACGCTGCAACAGAACCGGGAACCAGTCCTCGCGTAGCCTTTGCCCCGGCACCATGTCATGCCCCGGAAATGGCGGCGATGTCCGCCCCGGACGTTCAACATAGCGCGCATCATCACCAACCAACCGCAGCGAGAAGGCCCTGCGCCGACTGTCGGAAGTATTGCCACGGGCCCCGTGGAGCGTGCGATAGTTAAAGGCCACGGCGTCGCCTGGCTCCATCTCGAATTCGACAACCTTCATCCCTTCTGCATCCGGGTCGGGGATCGGCATGTACTGCCCCTCATCAGGGAAGAACCCTTCTTCCGAGACCCAGCGAGTAGGCAGCACTTCTTTTTCCCAGCGGTGCGATCCGGCGACGCAACGCAAGGTCGCTTGTTTCACCGGGTCCAACGGTGACCAGAAGCTTATATTTTGTTGGCCATCGACAAAATAGTAGGGCCCATCCTGATGCCACGGAGTCGCCATTGAGGTCCCGGGCTCCTTCACCAGTACATGGTCGTGGAACATCTGCACGGATTGCGATTGCATAAGGTCGGCTGCAACTTCGGCAGCAGGGGATGTTTCGATCACTTCACGAAACTGCGGGATACGAGACCAGTTGCAATAGTCGTCGAAAAAACGGCCGGTCTCACCGTCTTTCTTGTTCTCTGACGCATAGGGACCCGGTTCATCCATATTTGCCGCAACCCCAGCCCGCAGGGTTTCAATGTGATCGGCGAACAGGCCTTTGACCAACACAACACCGTCCGTCTGGAAGTCGTCAATCATGGCTTGGGAAACAAGAGGGTGAGTCATCGCGGTCTCCTTGGATTTGTCGCCCGATCTGCGCATGAATGAGCCCTCTATTCAAATCATATCTTTCGATTTAGGTATTAACCTAATGTTATACCTTACACTCCGCCAATACGAATATGTCTGCGCCATTGGTCGACATGGCAGCCTGTCTGCGGCAGCACAGCGCCTGAACGTCTCGCAACCCGCCTTGTCCAATGCGCTGACCCGGGTCGAATCACATTTGGGATATCCACTCTTTGCCCGAAGGCGGGGTGCCGCGATGGCATTAACCCCGCAAGGCCGCAAGTTTATCGAAGAAGCCGAAGCCGTGTTGAACCGAGCAGCCCTATTAGAACAGTCAAAACAGCCGCTAACCGGCGAGAACCGATTGCGCCTGGGATGCTTCGTCGATCTGGCTCCCTTTCTTCTGGCCCAATCTCTGCACCGTCTGCGAGAGGCCTTGCCCGATGTCGTCCTGACACACGGGGTTGAAACGTTCGAAGGTCTGATTTCCGGCCTGATCGATGGCAGATATGATTTTGCGCTTACGTATGATCTGGGCATGGACGCCGGTTTTTTGTGCAAGAAGCTGTTCGACAGCACGCCACATGCACTGCTTTCACCCGATCATACACTGGCGAGGGCCGAGCAGGTGACCCTAACCGAGCTCGCGGCACATCCATTGATTCTGTCCAAAGAGGGTCTGTCCGCGCAGCATGTGCTCGCGCTCTTCAGACGCAAAGGTCTGAATCCCACAATCTCGCACCGGGCGGAATCACTCGAGCTTTCGCGTAGTCTGGCTGCTCATGGGGAAGGTATCGGGATAAGTTATACGAGCCCTAAAAGCGGCTTCAGCTATGATCAGGGCCGCCTGGTAAGCCTGCCGATCACCGATCCGGACGCAACCGAATCCGTCGTTTTGGCGCGGCATGGCACGGGGCCTACAGATCCACTGATCACGCAGGCCGAACATGCATTGGTCACTCTGTTACGAAAGGATTAGCTGTTATTTCTTCCGCAAGCGGATCACCACATCGACCGATGCGATTTCGACGCCTTCAGGAGCTTCCGGCAATTGCTGAATCACCAATTGCTCTGACGGCGCATCGCTTAGGCGGCTTTCGTTTTCCCAATAGAAATGTGGATGGTCGTGCGTATTGGTGTCGAAATAGCTTTTGGATCCGTCCACAGTGATTTCCTGCAGAACCCCGGCATCGCAGAACGCGCGTAATGTGTTGTATACGGTCGCCAGCGAAACCGCGTCACCTTTGGCTTTTGCGGATTCAAACAGGCTTTCTGCGGTCACATGACGATGCAACCCGTCACCCACAAGCAATTCGGCCAAAGCAACCCTTTGGCGCGTGGGGCGCAAACCTGCGTCAACCAACCAATTTGCAGCGATGTCACGGCTCTGAGGTGTCATGAATCCGATACCTGTGTTTTGCTGCCCTTAATATAAGTGCGCCCGACCTGCAATTTCAAATGAAATTCATTCGCAAGAAGTATACGTGTCACGACATGATATGGCGTGCTGGTCTTGCAGGACCTTGCAAACGGGTGCTAGACGAGACCAGATATAACGAACAGACCCAGGCAGGAGAGGCGGCAGAATGGCCCAATTCCCAAGCAGTTTTGACAAGGACGATCTGCTGAAATGCGCCCGCGGCGAGCTTTTTGGCCCTGGCAACGCGCAGTTGCCCGCCCCGCCGATGCTGATGATGGACCGGATCACCGATATCTCGGGCGATGGTGGTGCGCATGGCAAAGGCCATGTACTGGCCGAATTTGATATTACACCCGACCTTTGGTTCTTTGACTGCCATTTCCCCGGCAACCCGATCATGCCCGGCTGTCTGGGCTTGGACGGTCTGTGGCAACTGACCGGCTTCAACCTAGGTTGGCGCGGCTGGCAAGGCCGTGGCATGGCCGTTGGCGTCGGCGAGGTCAAGCTTACCGGGATGGTGCGCCCGGACCGGAAGATGCTGACCTATAAAATTGATTTCAAAAAAGCGATACAAACGCGCCGTCTGACAATGGGTGTGGCAGATGGCATCGTCGAAGCCGATGGCGAATTGATATACGACGTCAAGGACATGAAGGTCGTTCTGTCAGACGCCTGAGCCTGACCGGCCGAAACAAGGAGTACGCACATGCGTCGAGTAGTCGTCACCGGTTTGGGGGTTGTGTCCTCGATCGGGAACAACGCTGAAGAGGTGCTTGCCTCGCTGAAAGCAGGCAAATCCGGCATTGAGGCCAACGAACAGATGGTCGAACACGGCTTTCGTAGCCAGATCGCCGGTTCGCTGAAAATCGATGTAGCCGATCACGTGGACAAGCGCACGCTGCGGTTCATGGGACCGGGCGCAGCTTATGCCCATATCGCGATGAGCCAGGCCATCGCTGATGCCGGGCTGACCGAAGATCAGGTCGTCAATCCGCGCACCGGTCTGGTCGCGGGTTCGGGCGGACCTTCGACCAGCGCGATGCTGACCTCACACCAAACCGTGCTGAAAACCGGCGCGACCAAACGGATCGGCCCGTTTGCAGTGCCTAAATGCATGTGCTCGACGATTTCAGCGAACCTTGCGACCGCGTTCAAGATCAAGGGCATCAATTACTCGATCACTTCGGCCTGTTCGACGTCGCTGCATTGCATCGGCAACGCTGCGGAACAAATCATGCTGGGCAAGCAGGACGTGATGTTCGCAGGTGGCGGCGAAGAACTGGACTGGACCCTGTCCTGCCTGTTCGACGCGATGGGTGCGATGTCGTCCAAATATAACGACACGCCCGACAAAGCCTCGCGCGCATTCGATCAGAACCGCGACGGGTTCGTAATTTCCGGTGGTGGCGGCATCGTGGTTCTTGAGGAGCTCGAACATGCGCTGGCCCGTGGCGCCAAGATTTATGCCGAAGTCACGGGTTATGCCGCGACATCTGATGGGCACGACATGGTGGCACCCTCTGGCGAAGGCGGCGAACGCGCGATGCGTCTGGCGCTGTCGACCGTGCCCGAAGGCCGCAAGGTCGGCTATATCAACGCCCACGGCACCTCGACCCCGGTTGGCGATGTAGGCGAAGTCGAAGCCGTACGCCGTATCTTTGGGGAAGGCAGCGTACCTCCGATTTCATCAACCAAATCGATGACCGGCCACGCGCAGGGCGCGGCTGGCGCGCTTGAGGCAATCTTCTGCCTGCTGATGCTGGAACATGATTTCATTACTCCGTCGATCAATGTCGACACACTTGCCGAAGGCATCCTGCCCGGTGAAATTGCAACTCAAGTAGTTGAAAACGCAGGCCTGGACAGCGTGATGACCAACAGCTTCGGCTTTGGCGGCACCAACGGATCCATGGTTCTGTCGAAGTATAACGGGTGAACAAGATGTCGGATATTCTCAAGGGTAAACGCGGCCTGATCATGGGCGTGGCAAATGACCGCTCGATTGCATGGGGCATCGCCAAAGCCATGCACGAGGCGGGTGCTGAACTGGCTTTCACCTATCAGGGCGAGGCGTTCGGCAAGCGGCTGGAACCTCTGGCCCAGAGCCTTGGCAGCGACTTCATGGTCGATGCGGATGTCACCGATGACGCTTCACTAGACCGCGCGTTTGGTGAGTTGGGAAAGCGCTGGCCGACCATCGATTTTGTCGTCCACGCTATCGCCTATTCGGACAAGAACGAACTGACGGGCCGTTTCCTGAACACCACACGCGCGAACTTCAAGCATTCAATGGATGTGTCGGCCTATTCGTTTATCGAGGTCGCACGCCGCGCTTATCCGCTGATGAAGGACAATGGCGGCACGCTTCTGACTCTAACCTATCAGGGCTCGAACAAGGTAGTGCCGAATTACAACGTCATGGGCGTCGCCAAAGCGGCGCTGGAATCTGCGACCCGTTATCTGGCAAACGATCTGGGCCCCGACGGCATCCGCGTCAACGCCATCTCACCCGGCCCTATGAAAACACTGGCCGGTGCCGCCATCGGCGGAGCGCGCAAGACCTACAAGTTCTGCGACCAGAACGCCCCCATGCGTTCGAACGCGACGCTTGAAGCGGTTGGCGGCACTGCCGTTTATCTGGCTTCTGATGCGGGAAGCTACACCTCGGGTGAGATCATCCGTGTCGATGGTGGGTATCATATTCTGGGTATGCCTCAGCCCGAGGCCATGTGACCATATCTTTCCCTGCGGGTGCCAAGATTTGACCATCTTTGCCCCGCAGGGATTACGATATGAGCAAACTTGAACAAATCCTTGCTAGTAACGCGCGCTCGCCAGCGTTGAAACGCAAGTCAGGAAGCGGACGTGCACGTCTGTTGCTGCTAATACTCACATCGCTGCTGATTGCCTTTGTGTTTCTGACCCAACCGCCCGTACGCGATGCGGTTGAGCCTATGTTGTCACATATCCCCGGCCTTTGATCTTAACGGGATCAGTTGATCGAAACTATTTCGATATCAAAGACCAGATCTTGCCCCGCCAATGGATGATTTGCATCCAGGGTCACTGTCGCCTCATCTACTTCGACAACAGTCACTGGCAGTGCCTGACCGTCCGGCGTTTGCATCTGCAACTGCGTACCAGGCTCTGGAGGTATGTCGTCCGGAATACCTTCGCGCGGGATCTGCTGTCGCATTCCCGGGTTGATTGGTCCATAGGCATCAGTGCAGGCAATCTCAACGCGCTTTTTCTCACCGACCTCCATGCCAGGCAGAGCCACATCAAGACCCTTGATGATCTGGCCTGAACCAACCGCAAACTCAAGCGGATCACGCCCCTCGGAACTGTCGAAGACTTTGCCGTCCAACAGAGTTCCGGTGTAGTGGATGCGAACCGTGTCGCCTTGTTTGATTGCGGTCATGATGGCCTCCGGCCTGAAAAGAAATGAACGGCGCAGCCTAGAGGCTGACACGGCATTGTAAACCCTGCCCTCTTTAACCCCTGAACCGGTTGTGTTTACCTGCGCCCGATCAGGGGAGGATCGGATGGCTATCACCACTTGTGTGTTCGACGCGTATGGTACTCTGTTTGACGTGGCCGCTGCTGCCCGGCAGGCCGCAGCGGAACCGGGGTTCGGGGCGCTGGCGGATAAATGGCCCGAATTGGCCAGTCACTGGCGTCTGAAGCAACTGCAATACACTTGGCTGCGTGCTGTCGCTGATGCGCATTGTGACTTTTGGGACGTCACGCAAGATGGGCTGGATTGGGCGTTGGAAGCGGTTGGCCTGCAAGGGGATAACACCCTTCGGCAGCGCTTACTGGATTTGTATTGGGAGTTGCAGGCCTATCCTGAGGTCCCCGAGATGCTTAAAGCACTGAAAGCGGGCGGGATGCAGACGGCCATCCTGTCCAACGGTTCACCTCCTATGTTGGATGGTGCGGTTCAATCTGCTGGGATCGGAGATGTGCTTGATGACGTGTTGTCGGTTGAAAGCGTCGGGGTCTTCAAACCCCATGTCAGCGTCTATGACCTCGTGCAAAACCGGTTTGGCTGCGCGCGTGACGAAGTGCTATTCGTCAGTTCAAACGGCTGGGACGCCGCTGGGGCAAGCGGCTATGGATTTGTTACCGCTTGGGTGAATCGCACAGGGGAACCGATGGACCGCCTGCCTTGGAAACCTGCCCATGTGCTGTCTGACCTGACGACGATCCCGCAATTGGCGGGGCTTTGATGGCGTATTTCACCACTTCGGACGGCAGGCGCCTCTATTACGAAGATACAGGTACAGGTCAGCCACTGCTTTGCCTGGCGGGTTTGACCCGAAATTGCCGAGACTTTTCATTTCTTGCACCGCATGTGGCGGATCTTCGAATGATTTCGATGGATTATCGCGGGCGCGGAAAATCCGATTTTGATGCGAACTACATGAACTACAACATTCTGCGCGAGGGGCAGGATGCAGTTGAACTGCTGGATCACCTGGGCTTGGGCAAGGTGGCACTATTGGGCACCTCGCGCGGGGGGCTGATTACCATGGCGCTGGCCACCAGCCTTCCTGACCGCCTGGCAGGTGTGATCCTGAATGACGTCGGACCGGTGATCGAACTCGGTGGTATTGCCAAGATCATGGACTATGTCGGCAACCGCCCAACCCCAAAAACCTACGACGATGCGGCTCACGCCCTTGGGGTCATGATGGAATCGCAATTCCCAGGTGTCTCTTTGGACATCTGGAGGCAGCAGGTTGAGAACCAGTACATCCAGACCGATACCGGACTGGACCTGCGCTATGACCCTGCCCTGAGAAACGCTCTGATCGAACAGGCAGCAAAAACGCCCGCTCCTGACCTCTGGCCTTTGTTCGACGCGTTGCACGATATCCCGACTGGCGTTATCCGGGGTGCGAATTCCGACCTGCTGAGCACTGCCACAGTACAAGAAATGCACGCGCGCCACCCTAAACTGATCTCAACCGAAGTACCGGACCGTGGTCATGTTCCGTTCCTGAACGAACTGCAATCCCTCGACCTTATCCACCAAATATTGGATGCCACATGAGCAACATTGACATGATCGAAGCCGCAGCCAACAGGCTGAAAGGGCACGTGCGCGAGACCCCGCTTCTGTCATCACCTTTTCTGGATGAAATCGCGGGTCGCCGCGTATTGGTAAAACCCGAATGCCTGCAACACACCGGTAGTTTCAAGTTTCGCGGCGCGTGGTCAGCCATCTCTGCGCTGGATGACGCGGCGCGCAACCGCGGGGTGATCGCCTATTCCTCGGGCAATCACGCGCAGGGCGTTGCCTATGCTGCGACACAACATGGGATATCTTCGGTCATCGTCATGCCGTCGGATGCGCCGAAGCTGAAGATTGAAAACACCCGCGCGCTGGGGGGTGAAGTGGTCCTCTATGACCGTGCAACCGAAAGCCGCGAAGACATCGGTGAAGCGCTGGCTACTGAGCGCGGTTTGACTCTGATCCGACCCTATGATGAGCCGCAAGTGATTGCAGGGCAAGGTACGACGGGATTGGAATTGGCGCGTCAAGCGCACGAGCTTGACGTGACCGAAGGCGATGTCCTCGTGTGTTGCGGCGGAGGTGGGTTGACCTCTGGCATTGCACTGGCTCTGGAACATCATGCGCCCGGCCTACGCGCGCGCCCATGTGAGCCCGAGGGGTTTGACGATGTGAAACGCTCTTTGCAGATTGGCGCAATCCAAAGCAACAATGCCTCATCCGGTAACATCTGCGACGCAATCCTGACACCGCAACCGGGGCGAATTACCTTTCCGATTCTTCAACGGCTTTGCGGCCCCGGACTTGCAGTATCTGAACAAGAGGCACTGCACGCCGTGGCCCTCGCCTTTTTGCGCCTCAAAATAGTATTGGAACCAGGTGGAGCGGTGTCTTTGGCGTCAGCGCTGTTTCGGAAAGATCAGATTGAAGGGGATACCGTAATCGTCGTGGCCTCGGGCGGGAATGTAGATCCGAAGATATTTGAACAAGCGTTGGAATTCCTTACCTGACAATCGGAAGCGATCGGTGCAAAATCTGATCGAGTTTGTTTTATTAGGCACCCTGAGCAGACGGGGACCGATTACATGCATATCGCTGACCTGAAAGACGTAAGTCTACACTATCGAATTGACGGAGATGTCGATGGAGCCCCCATTGTATTCGCCAATTCACTGGGTACCGACATGCGCCTTTGGGACCCGATTATACCTTTTCTGCCCAAGGGGTTACGGATCATCAGATTCGATAAACGCGGACACGGATTATCGTCCCAACCAGCCGGCCCCTACTCAATGGGGAGCTTGGTACGAGATGCTGAACAACTGTTGGATCATCTCGAGGTAAAAGACTGCGTGTTTGTCGGCCTGTCCATTGGCGGGATGATAGCGCAGGGATTGGCGGTAAAACGCATGGATCAGGTCCGCGCACTGGTGCTGTCCAATACCGCTGCCAAGATTGGGACGCCGAAAATCTGGCATGACCGTATGGCAGCCGTCCGGGCCGGTGGAATCGAAGCCCTTGCCGACGCCACAATGGAGCGTTGGTTCTCGAAACACTTCCAGTCCGGCCCCGAGATGCCCCTGTGGCGAAACATGATGGTTCGGCAACCAGTTGAGGGCTATCTGGGGTGTTGTGCCGCAATTTCGGGCACAGATTTCTATACGCCCACCAGCGGACTGCAGCTGCCCACATTGGGAATTGCCGGCAGCGAGGACGGTTCGACTCCGCCCGATCTGGTACGTGAAACGGTTGATCTGATACCTGGCTCGCGCTTTGCACTGATCCGACGGGCGGGTCATCTGCCATGTGTCGAACGCCCAAGGGAATATGCCGAATTGCTTGGCGATTTCCTGATCGAGATCGACCATATCTGAAGGAGAAACAGTTGGCGGACTTCTTACTAGTCCACGGGTCATGCCACGGCGCCTGGTGCTGGCGTGACCTGATTCCGGAACTGACCACATTCGGGCATTCTGCCCGCGCTATCGATATGCCAAGCCATGGTTCGGACCCAACTCCAATTCAGGATGTGACCCTCGAGTCCTGCCGGGATTCAATTTTGAAAGCCTCAACACCACAATCGATCATCGTGGCACACTCCTGGGGCGGTTATCCCGTCAGCGCGGCTGCCGAGGCTGATCCGGACGCCATGCGGGGTGTAATTTATCTCAGCGCATATGTCCCGCAATCCGGGCTTTCCATGATTGAAATGCGTAAACGCGCGCCTCGCCAGTTGATAGGTGATGCCGTCGAAAAGTCTTCTGATGGTCTATCGTATACGGTTGTGCCGGATCGGGTTCATGATCTGTTTTATCATGACTGCCCGCATGAGGTTGTGGCCTACGCGTTTGGTCGCTTATGCCCCCAAGCTATCGCGCCGCAAGCGACACCATTAGATACAGGCAAAAACTTCGCCAGCGTCCCAAAAGGATACATCCGAACGACTGATGACCGTACAGTGCCGACCGAGTATCAAGCCGAAATGGCTGGATGCGCAGACGCCGGTATGCGCCTGACCATCGACAGTTCTCATTCACCGTTCTTCTCGCACCCTGAGCATCTGGCCGGATTGATGCACCAGATCTCGGAACGAATGTGACCGGGGCCCGATGACAAGCGATCGCAATCACCGCGAAGGCGGGGTGCAAAACTGGCCCAGCTATTCGTTCGGCTCTTGTGGAATGCGAGGCGGAAAGATTGATAACAGCCTGCTGCATTTATGAACGCGCGCGCCGCATTGGCATAACAACGACATATACGTGACGGAAACCACCTTGCAGGTTGGGCCAGGACGCGCCACCGTGAGCTCAAACGGGAACGGGGAAAAACATGCAATCCATCAAAGCAGCCGTGTGCCGGGCGTTCGGCGAACCGCTGATCATCGAAGACATTCTGATCGCGCCACCTGGAATGGGTGAGGTAGAAGTTACGCTTGAGGCCGTGGCAATCTGCCATTCGGATATCTCATTCGCCAGCGGGGCATGGGGCGGTCACCTACCTGCCGTCTACGGGCATGAGGCCGCTGGGATAATCTCGGCAGTCGGAGACGGTGCGGGCGATTTTAGGGTTGGTGATCCGGTGGTCGTGACACTGATCCGTGCGTGCGGGTCATGCCCCTCGTGCGCTGGGGGAAAACCCACCATTTGCGAAACGCCCTATGACACGATCAAAGGACCGCTACGAACCGCAGACGGGGGCGCATTGGAACAAGCGATGGCATGCGGTGCATTCGCCGAGAAGGTCGTGGTCAGCCATCGTCAGATCGTCAGAATTCCCGAAACTTTACCAAAGGATCTCGCCAGCCTGCTCTCGTGCGGCGTGATCACCGGGGTCGGTGCAGCCGTAAACGCCGCTGAATTGCGCCCCGGGCAGGATGTTGTAGTGATTGGTGCCGGTGGGGTTGGCCTAAATGCGATTCAAGGCGCACGTATCGCCGGCGCGCGCCGTATCGTTGCCGTCGACATGACCGAAGAAAAGCTTGAGATCGCTAAAGAGTTCGGAGCGACGCATGGCGTTCTGGGCAGCCTCAAGGAACCTTGGAAAGCCGCGTATAAAGCGCTTGGCGGGCGTGGAGCAGACGCGGTTCTGATCACCGTTGGTGCAATCCCGGCCTATGACCAGGCCCCGCGCTATCTGGGCCGCGGTGGCAAAGCGATCATGATCGGGATGCCGCATTCCGGTGACATGTCCAGCTATGAACCCGTCGTTTTGGCAGCGCTTGGGCAAGGCATGGTTGGATCAAAAATGGGGGACGTTGTGATCCAGCGCGATATTCCGTGGATGATTGATCTCTATGAACAGGGGCGGCTGAAACTGGACGAGTTGATCTCGGGTCGCTGGTCCCTTTCACAGATCAACGAAGCCATCGAGGATACCAAGACCGGTGCTGCCAAGCGCAATGTGATCATGTTCGACCACGACTGAATCCCTGAAAGGAGCGCCTAATGAAACTGCAGGATCTCGATGTCATCGTTACCGCCCCTCCGGCCCCAGGCTGGGGTGGGCGCTATTGGATTCTGGTCAAAGTCTCGACCGATACGGGTGTGGTGGGATGGGGAGAATGCTATGCATCCTCGGTCGGACCGGATGCTATGACTCATGTCATCCGCGATGTGTTCGAACGGCACATGCAAGGGGAGAATCCCGAGAATATCGAATTGATGTTCCGCCGTGCCTACTCCAGCGGATTTACGCAGCGCCCGGATCTGACTGTCATGGGCGCGTTTTCGGGCTTGGAGATCGCATGCTGGGACATTCTTGGCAAAGATCGGGATCGACCGGTCTATGCACTTCTGGGCGGCAGGATGAACGACCGTATCCGGGCCTATACCTATCTCTACCCGCTTCCTCAGCACGATCTGGCTGGCTTCTGGACCTCGCCGGAACAGGCCGGTGAAAGTGCGGCGGAAATGGTTCGACGCGGCTACACAGCTATCAAATTCGATCCGGCGGGGCCCTATACGATCCGCGGCGGGCATATGCCTGCTATGTCGGATATCTCAATGTCAGTTGCATTCTGTAAGGCCATCCGCGAGGCCGTCGGAGACAAGGCCGACTTGCTATTCGGCACCCACGGTCAGTTCAACACCGCCGGAGCAATTCGCCTGGGGCAAGCGCTGGAACCCTATTCTCCGTTGTGGTTTGAGGAGCCCACTCCTCCGGACATGATCGAAGATATGGCTCGCGTGGCGCGCAATGTCCGCATACCTGTCGCGACGGGTGAGCGGATGACGACCAAGGCCGAATTCGGCGCGGTATTGCGCGCAGGCGCCGCCGAAATACTGCAACCCGCACTTGGCCGTGCAGGCGGCATCTGGGAGATGAAGAAGGTCGCCGCCATGGCCGAGGTTTTTAACGCGCAGATGGCGCCGCATCTATATGCGGGCCCGATTGAGTGGGCTGCCAACATTCATCTGGCGGCATCGATTCCAAACCTGTTGCTTCTGGAAAGTATCGAAACGCCGTTTCACGACCAACTGATCAAAGGAAGCTTTCGAGTCAACGAGGGCTTTGTCACTCCTCCCACAAAGCCCGGGCTTGGTATTGACGTTGACGAGGATCTTGCGCGCGCGCACCCCTACATAGGTGATGGTCTGCACTTAGAGATGCAGGAAGCGCCCTGCGACTATGTAAATGGAAATGCATTTCAGGGCGGCGCTCCTTTGGTCGAGGGGTGACAATCGGACGGCAAGTAAGGCATATTGATCCGACCCAGAAGTAGATCTTAGGTTGTTGCGTGAGACCTCAGGATAACGACACTCAAATTTTGTCGGGGGAAACCCCCGCAGATATGAAAGAAAGTGCGGCACGAGCAGCGGTATTCCTCAAGGCCCTGGCACATGAAGGTCGCCTGATGATCCTGTGCCATCTGGGAGACGGCGAGCGTTCTGTAGGAGAGTTGGAGGATTTGCTGGTGCTTCGGCAGGCAGCGGTCAGCCAGATGCTTGCACGCTTACGCGACGAAGGACTGGTGAAAACCCGACGCGATGGCAAAACGATCTATTACGCACTGAATGATGGCAAAGCTGCGCAGATGATCGAACTTCTCTATAGCCTGTTTTGTGAGCCAGATGCCTAGGCCGATCAGTTCGAGACATATCCTGCGATCACCTGCAGCAGCTTGAAGGCTGTGGCAGCATCATTTTCGACCACGGCCAGGAATTCTTCTTCACCAATTCGCAGACAGGACAGGTCCGTTTCTGCCACCATGCTCAAGGCCCGTGGCTCTTTACGGATCAATCCGAGCTCACCAACCAAAGCACCCGCGCCAACGGTTATGATAAGTTGGTCGTCCTCGCCCGAACGCGGCAGATAAAGACCCGCTTCGCCCTCGAGGACGACATAGGCCCCATCGGTTGGCTGGTCGTCCTTTAGGAACACCACCTGGCCGGCCTTGGCCTCGAACCAGCGCGCACCAAAGGCCAGCAGGCGGAGCTGACGGCGGTCAAGACCCGAGAACAACGGTGTTTGTTCAAGCGCTCGCAATTTGCGACTCAGGTCGGCAGATGCAGCGCTGTCACCCTCGACGTCGGTTGGGCCTTCGCCAGTCACGACCCGACCCTGACGAATTTCGACATGCATGTCGAAAACATCTGGATTTTCGAACGTATCATTCAAGTAGATTACCGTAGTTTCGGGCAAAAGTTCACGCAGATTTTTGTAAACCGCGACCTGCGTTTCCATGTCATAGCTGGCCAACGCAGTTTCCAGGATCAAAATATCGGGCTTTTTGATTGTTGCGCGCGTAAAGGCCAAGGGTTCAGCAAACACCGCCGGCAAGTTCTGACCACCAAGTGAAACCGGCACATCATAGATCAGTTCAACCACCAACGGACGCGCGCCATTTTCAGCCAACGCATCGACGATCAGCTTGCGTGCCTCATCGGTTCGCGCTCCACCAATCTGGCTGACCTTACCGAATAACGCATTTTCCATGACAGTCAGGCCAGGTGCAAAGGCGTTCTCATTCAAAGGCACAAAAACATCGTGCAGAGGTTCCAGCAATTTTTCCGAGTGGCTGTGGCGAAGCTCGAGGATGCGATTTTTTAGCTCGTCCGAAAACGCAGGACCGATCTGTTCCGCCGAGATCACAAACGGCACCGACAACAAGCTGGCCAATTGCTCGTCGTCCAAGCCCTGTGTGCCTTCTTTGCGGGTTTGCTCAACCAATTCGACCGCAGCCTCGTAGGTTTGAGCCTCGAGCCCGAGTTTGCGGAACAATGGGTGGTCGGTTCCATCCAGTCCGAAGATCTGGCGTAGCATTTCAATCACGTCACGGGTCAGACTGACCAGAGTTTCATCCAGCCCCAGCTCACGCAACTGACCCAGAAACACGGTTTGGCGGGCCAGAAGTTGTTGATTGACTGGCACGCAGGGCGTCGCGAACAAGAGGTTTTCAGCAACCGGTAATGCGGGGTTATAAGTGGACCGGTCAAAAACCAAAGCTTGCTCGGCCAGACCAGCCTCACGCACTGCCTGTTGTACCAATGGCCGCAGCTCAATCAATTTGGCCGCCAACTCCGGATGTTCATTGGGATCAAAGGTCTGTTCTGCTCCGCGCCGAAACAGAGCGGCACCTGAACCCATGCCGTCTATCAACTGCAGCCACCATTCACGCAACTGATCGGTATCGTCAAAACCGGCCAATCCCGGATCAAACCATTTGGTATCTATTGGATCCGCGCTGTTACCCGCGCGCAGCGTTTCAGCAAAATTCGGATCATCAGATGAGGTGGACAATGGTCGGGGGCGCATCGGCATAATCACGTTCTCGCCCAACGTACCCTGAAACATCACCGGCCGAGAGGTAGCCAGACCGATCCGCGCTGCCACAACGCTCTGATGCAGGCCTGCCATATTGATGCCGCCGATTTCGATCCGTCCAGATGTCGGTGCAATCTCTCGGATCAGCAATTCGGTCAGTGCATCACGATCTTCTTCGCTGGTTGCCGAGATACCAATGGTCTTGCCGGCCGGAAAAGTCAGGTTCAGATCGTCAAGCACCTGATTGCCATCAATATCGCGAACCGAGACCCGGTCCAGCACGATATCACCATTCAAATGGAGGCGTTCAGAAGGCTCGCCTTCGAACAGCGCCTCGTCAATCATGCCTTCCGGTGCGAATCGCTCGATCACAACATCCCATCGCAGCGACATGTCCTGCGTTTGGTTGTAGTAAGTCAGCAGTTCCTTCCAGGGAGAGCTCAGGTCCTTGTACGCGGCCAGCGCGGCCACCAATGCGCCCAGAGAAACCGACCCCTGCAATACCAGCAGGCCTCCGACGAGATAAAACATGAAGGGCGTCAGCTGCGAGATGAAGTTGTTGATGAACTTCATAAAAAACTTTTTCTGATAGATCTCAAAGCGGATGGCGAACAACCGCCCCAACTGGTCCGAGATCATCGCACGACGATACCGCCAGCCCCCATTGGCACGCAAAGTCGATGCACCGGCGGCATTCTCACCGATCTGGGCGGCCAGTACGCGGACCTCCTGGATGCGCTTCTTGTTCAGCAAATTGATTTGACGCTGCAGTTTGGGGATCAACCAGGCCTGTAAAGGAATCAAGGCGACGGCAGCCAGACCGAACCAGACGCTTTGCAGAAACAAAAAGGACAGAATCGTGATCATCTGACCCGCCTGCAGCACAGGCTGACTGATCGCATCCCCCATCAAGCCCCCCATGGGTTCGCTTTCAGCGGTGACCATCGACACCATTTCGCCCTGGCTCACACGCTCAAAATAGGGCTGCGGAAATCTAAGCGCGCGATTGATCAACTGATACCGAAATCGACGCAGCATCCGTTCGCTCAAAACACCCTTCATGGTGTTGATGCGCATTTTCATTAGGCCATGCGCCAGCACCGCAGCCAGAAAGGCAAAGCAGAGAATCGTCAGGAATGCAGTTTGTGTCAGGCTATATCCCCAAACGTCGACGATCTGACTGGTCGCGCCGATTGCATCATTGATGATGCGTTTGGGGAGCTCCAAGGTGAGATAGAGTAATGGAAATAGCGTCGCCGTCACGGCCAGTAGAATCAGCTGATCGCGTTTGGAGTATTTCCAGATGAACCGAAAGATCGTTCGCTCGATTGAACCCGCCCCTACTAATGACCCACCGCTCAAATCACTGATTTTGGTGTGAATACAACGGCACGAATTTACCGCAATCGTATCCTCAGACGCAAATGAAAATCCGATTTGCGCTTATTTCGCGTTGTGTGAACAAGTTCATTTGCGCGGCAGGCCATTACCCCCTAATCTTCTGATTTAGGACGATATCGGGAGGATTCATTTGCCTGCCAACTTTGGCGCTGTGTTTCTGTTGCTCTGCCTGCTTCAGATCAAGCACATGTTCGCCGATTATTATTTACAGACGCCCAAAATGCTTTCCGGGCGTGGCACGTATTTCCACATGGGACGCGCGCAACATGCAGCTGTGCATGTTGTGGGATCGGTTATTATCTTTGCGCTCTTTCGTGCGCCGATAGAATTTATTCTGATCATTGCTGCATTGGAATGGATCGTGCATTTCCACATAGATTTCGCAAAAGCCAATTACTCAGATCGCAAACAGCTACAACCCAATCAGGCAGCTTTCTGGCGCGCTGCTGGTCTGGATCAATTGCTTCATAACCTGACCTATATCGGGATGGCCTGGGCTTGGGTGGTCTTCGCAGCCTGAAGCTTAAGGCACGATCGGTTGATTTCTTTTGATTGTACGCAACACCACATTGGTCTGCGCACTGGCAACGGCTGGCAGTCGAAACAGGAAGTCCTCCAGAAACGTATTGTAAGCCGCCAGATCTCGGCAAAGGACACGCAAGTGGTAGTCCGCCTGCCCCGTAGTTGCATAGCATTCCTGGATTTCGGGGCTTAGTTCCACCGCTCGGATGAAGTCGACGATTTTGTCCGGATCGTGTCGCGTCAGATGCACATGTACGATTGCTTCGAACGTCAATCCCATCGCCGGCGGATTCACCAAGGCACCATAGCGTTCGATTATCCCTGCGTCTTCAAGAGCGCGCACTCTGCGCCAAAGCGCCGAGGCCGACATCCCCACTGTGTCGGCTAAATCTGCATTCGAAATTCGACTGTCATTCTGCAGCAGCGTCAGAATTCGGCGGTCTCGGTCATCTAGAGTAATCATATTGGATGTTCTAATCTGTATTTTGATCTATTGTGAGTTTTTTTTCCAAAATATCGTATCTCGGCACACAAAATGGAACGGTTAACCATTCGAACTGGGTTAAAATTTCCTCAACCAAAGGCATAATCCCATGGACCCGATGCAATGAGCCACCTCGACCGAAATATTCGCACCTATCAACTCGACGATCGCTATTCCCTAACTCAAGGCCGGGTCTTTTTGACGGGCACTCAGGCCCTCGCGCGGATCATGATGGATCAGGCGCGGCGCGATCGGCAGGCAGGTTTGAATACATCAGGTTTTGTCTCTGGCTATCGCGGATCGCCACTGGGCGGGTTGGACCTAGAGCTGTGGCGCGCCAAAGAGCGATTAATAGCTGACAGAATCACCTTCATGCCCGCTGTGAACGAGGACCTGGGCGCAACAGCCGTACTGGGCGCTCAGCAGGCCACGTTGGACCCACATTGCGAAGTCGAGGGCATCTTTTCGATGTGGTACGGCAAAGGCCCTGGCGTCGACCGCTCAGGCGATGCGCTAAAACATGGCAATGCTTATGGTTCCGCCCCGAAAGGCGGCGTGCTTGTGGTGGCGGGCGACGACCACGGTTGCGTCAGTTCGTCGATGCCGCACCAATCGGACGTGGCCTTCATGGCGTGGTTTATGCCCACATTGAACCCGGCCTCGGTCGAGGAATATCTGGAATTCGGCGAATACGGTTTCGCTCTTTCCCGCTTTTCGGGCACGTGGGTCGGGTTCAAGGCGATCTCGGAAACAGTCGAAAGCGCGCGTTCGGTCGATCTGCGCCCGGACCGCAGTTTCACCCTACCCCGGATCGATCTGCCAGAACGCGGCTTGCATGTGCGGACAGCCGACCTGCCCTCGCCTGAAATCGAGACCCGCATACAACACAAGCTGCGTGCCGTCCGGGCATTTGCCGAAGAAAACCCCATCGACCGGCGCATCTATGACATCGACAACGCCAAGTTCGGATTTGTGACCACCGGCAAAGGTCACCTTGATTTGATGGAGGCGCTGCGTCTACTCGGCCTTGATGAAGCCGCTTGCCGCCGCTTGGGGATCGACATCTACAAAGTCGGCATGGTCTGGCCGCTGGCCCGCCGCAACGCGTTGCGCTTTGTGAAAGGCAAGGCCGAGGTTCTGGTTGTCGAAGAAAAACGCGGCATCATCGAAAGTCAGTTTAAAGAGTACTTCTATGACTGGCCCGGCGATAAACCCCATAAGATGGTGGGGAAGTATGACAGTCACGGCGAGCCGCTGATCCCGTGGACCGGGGAACTTAGCCCATTGATGCTGGCCCCCATAGTGGCCGCCCGCCTTGACACGTTCTTTCCAGAAGAAAACCTGCCCGCCAAGGCACGGGCTTTAACCGAGACACCTCCGCCCGAAATCAATGTCTCGGGCGCGACGCGGACGCCTTACTTCTGCTCGGGATGTCCTCATAACACTTCGACCAAAGTTCCCGACGGGTCCACCGCTGCTAGCGGGATCGGCTGCCATGTCATGGCCTCGTGGATGGATCGCGAGACGGTCGGCTATGCCCAGATGGGAGGAGAAGGCGTGCCTCACGTGGTGGCCTCACAATTCAATGGCGGCAAGCATATCTTTCAGAATCTGGGCGAAGGGACGTGGTACCATTCAGGTTCTCTCGCGATCCGTCAGACGGTCGCGGCCGGAACGAATATCACGTATAAAATCCTCTACAATGATGCGGTCGCAATGACCGGAGGGCAGCCGGTGGACGGGCCCGTCAGCGTTGCAGGCATCGCGCAAACCTGCCGCGCCGAGGGGGTCGAGCGGATCGCACTGGTCTCGGATGACATCACCAAGTTCGGCCGTGCTGAATTCCCTGCGGGAACTACATTTCATGACCGGGCAGAAATGGACAGCTTGCAACGCGAGCTGCGCGACATACCCGGTGTCACCGTTCTGATCTACGAACAGACTTGCGCGACCGAAAAGCGACGCCGCCGCAAGCGCGGCATGATGGAAGACCCACAGAAATTTGTTTGGATCAATGATCTCGTCTGCGAAGGCTGTGGCGATTGTTCGGTGGCATCGAACTGCCTTAGTGTCGAACCGCGTGAAACGCCGCTGGGCCGCAAGCGCAAGATTAATCTGAGCTCCTGCAACAAGGATTTCTCGTGCCTGAACGGGTTCTGCCCCAGTTTCGTGACCATTGAGGGCGCAACTCGGCGCAAGCAGAGCGTCGATCTGGATCTTGATGCGCTTGAGGCGGGACTGCCCCTGCCCTCAGCCGCATCTCTGGGGTCCCCCTTTGATCTGTTGGTGACAGGCGTCGGAGGCACCGGGGTGGTTACGGTCGGAGCCTTGATCACCATGGCGGCGCATCTAGAAGGTAAGGGGGCTTCGGTTCTGGATTTCACCGGATTTGCGCAGAAATTCGGAACCGTACTGAGCTACATCCGCCTCGGTAAAGAACCTGATACGCTCAACCAGGTGCGCATTGATCAGGGCGCTGCAGATGCTGTGATCGGATGCGATGTGGTTGTAAGCTCGGCCCCCAAAGCATCGGCTCACTATGCGCCGGGGACGCGCGTCGTTCTGAACCGGGCCGAGATGCCTACCGGAGATCTTGTGCTGCATCGTGATGCCCAACTACGGGTTGACGCGCGGGAGCAGGCGATTGCAGACGTAGTGGGTGCGGAAAATTTAACCAGCCTTGACGCAAACGCGATGGCCGAGGCGCTGTTAGGCGGTACGGTCTTCGCCAATGTCATTATGTTGGGCTATGCTTGGCAAAAGGCGCTGGTACCTGTGTCACACACCGCGCTGTCGCAGGCAATTCTTCTAAACGGTGTCGCGGTCAAAAAGAACCGGCTGGCTTTTGCCCTTGGACGGTGTTTGGCAGTTGATCCGGAACGCGTTCAGGGATTGGCTCAACCGACCGAGACAGAGGACACACTGGACCAGTTGATCGAGCGGCGGGTTGCCTTTCTTACTGACTATCAGGACGCCGAATATGCCAACCGCTACGCACAGCGGATCAAGGCGCTCCGATCGTCAAAGTCTGATATCTCGGACCGCCTTGTTGAGACGATTGCTCGAAATCTGTTCCGTTTCATGGCCTATAAGGACGAATTTGAGGTCGCCCGACTGCAGACATCCCCGGACTTTTCCGCGGAACTCTCACAGCAGTTCGAAGGAGATTACAAAACCAAATACCATTTTGCCCCGCCGCTGCTGAGTTGGCGCAAGGATGAGCGCAGGCGACCGGTCAAGATTGCGTTGGGCGCATGGATGCACCCGGTTCTGCGTGGTCTTTCACGGTTGCGCGGATTGCGCGGATCACCTCTGAACCCGTTCGGATATCACGCCGAAGCGCGGCTGCACCGTAATATCCTAAATTGGTTTGAAGAGCTTCTGAACATGTATCAGACCAATCCGACAGCACGATCAGAAGCGGAGTGGTTGCGCGCGTTCTCGGCGGCGGACCAGATACGAGGGTTCGGACCGGTACGCGAAGAGAGCTTCGAAACAGCGCGCGCGGAGGTGTCTTAACCGAGAACCGAAAAGCTGCTTTCGGTATTGATGGGCCGTTTGCGGGAATAAAATCCGGTGTCGATAGTCCGGCCTAAATAGGGCAAATCGAACTGCAACGGATTGGCATCATGATCTGCGCCGCCTTCGACATAGCCGATCAAAGCGGTCATCATCTTGCCCGCGATCGGAGCATTTTTGTATTGGTTCCCGCTGGTGCCGCAGGCCATGTAGAACCCCGGAAGGCTGGATTTATCATAGATCGGAATCCAATCTGTCGATGCATCGTACAAATCCACGACGCCCCGGGTGCGCGAGGGTATCCCCAGGCTGGGAACGCGTTGCGCGTAACGCATGGCTTGTGTTGTCCACTGGTCTGTAAAGTCTTGGTTATAATTCACGTCATCTTCGCACCACTGATGCGGATCGCACGCCGGGTCTTCCGAGCCGATCAGAATGTGGTTGCCATGCTCAGGGCGGCAATAAAGGGCGATGTCGCTATCTGAGACAATTGTTCCTTGTGTCTCAAAATCAAACCCTTCGGGTGCCGGTACATGCACGACTTCCTGCCGCAGCGGGCGGGTCTGGATGGTCATGTCACCCAGAACCCCAGCCATTTCGTTAACAATTGCCGACCCGGGCCCAGCGACGTTTACAACCACTTTGGCATGGATCTCTTCACCCGAGGTAAGTTTGACGCCCGCAACGCGGCCCTCGCTGGTCAGTATTTCACGCACCTCAGCGCCGGTGCGAACGTCAGCACCATGCAACTTCGCCGCATCCATCAGGTTTTGGGCCGACAACGCCGGATCTGTCACATATCCCGCGTTCGGCCAGAAAACCGCGCCTTGAACATGTGCCCCGTTCGATTGCCCAAACTCTGGATCATCCATGCGCCGCGCCGGAGCGAAGCTGTCTAACGCGTAAATCGGCAGATGTTCCGTGATCTTCTCCGGTGTCCATTCTTCAAAAGGACAATCCAGTTCGGTACTGTACTTCTTATGGTTTTCAAGAAATCCATTGGCCTCCGTCTTCATGACCATACAGCCGGTTTCACGGAACTGTGCCAGATTGGCATCATCTGACAATCCCAGATAATCTGCCCAATCACGCCAATAATGGTATCCCTCCCAGGCGAAGGCCGTACCATCAAAAGTCGAATAATGCATCCGAACGATGGCGCATGAACCGGCGGTCGATCCATGCCCAACTTGCGTATTGCGGTCCAGTGACAGAGTTTTCCAACCCGCCTTAGCCATCTCGAAGGCGATGGCAGCCCCAATTACGCCGGTTCCGATAATGATTGCATCAGGTTGGCTCATGTCCTGTCCTCTCCCAAAGGCGTTTCGCATAGTCGCTGAATTCGGATACTTCTTCGGGTCGCGGCTCAACCCCAGTGAAGACGTAAAGATAGTGTGGTACCATCGATAGCCTGGTCGCCATCGGCTCGTTCAACTGCGCCAGATCATATCCGATCTGCATATAGTACAGTACGCGTGCACGAGTCTCGGCTTCGGTCTCATCATAGTTGAAACGGATGAACATCGTGCGCAATGCTGCCAGACGTCTCGCGTCGGATTGATCCAACATGCGTCGCACCTTTCCCGATCGTCGTGCCCAATCTCGAACGGCAAAATCAAGCGCCGTATCAAAAAGCTCTGAGTTCACGACACAACGCTGAACATTGCAAACAGCCGCCGTTATCGTCTCTGCAGGCAGTTCGGATTGTGCGATCAATGCTGCCGTGTTGGTTGCCTGCCATCGCGCCAGCAACGCATCCAACAACTCCTGCCGAGACTTGAAGTACCAGTAGAACGAGGAGCGCGAGACCGCCATACGTTCCGCCAGGTTCATGACCTTCACCTGCTCGACCCCATCCGAGATCAAGACGTCCATGGCGACGTTCAACCAGTCATCACGTGTGACCTTGATATTGCCGGTCAAGGGTTCAGCTTCCGGATCGTCCCGGTGGAGGATTGGTTTTGTGCTCATTCAACTCTCCGGCGGTGCACCGCCTGCTTTCGTGCGACGTGCGATGAATTCATGCAACGCGCCAAGGCGGCTCACATCCTGGGCCGGGGCTTCGAAATTCGCTAGAATTTCTTTCCAAACGCCTGTCGCCCGGTGATTTGCGTCGACCGAACCACGCTCGGTCCAAGTCCCGAAATTGGCGTAGTCATGAATATGTGGCTCGTAAAATGCAGTGTTGTAGCGTTCCATCGTCTGGCTGGTCGCGAAGAAATGCCCGCTGGGTTCAACTTCGCTCAGCGCGGAATCGAAACCTATCTCTGAATTACCTGCCTGCGCTCCGGCGCAAAGTTCGGCCACCATGTTCAGGACTTCTGCATCACAGATCATCTTTTCGAAGGACACCGTCAGGCCACTTTCAAGCCAACCGGCTGAGTGAATGATCACTGTCGCTCCGGACATTAGGCAGCCCCAAAGACCGAACTGGTTCTCGTTGGCTGCCTGTACGTCATTGATGTTCGAAGCCGACCCTGCCGCCGATCGCCAAGGCAGGCCTAAGTATCGTGCGAGTTGCCCCGCGGCCAACGACGCCTGAAAATGCGAAGGCGTTCCAAACGCAGGCGCACCGGATTTCATATCAACGTTGCTGGTGAAGGTCCCATAGCACACTGGCGCGCCGGGGTTTGCTAGCTGCGTCAGGGTCAAAGCCGCGAGCGCCTCGGCATGCGACAGGGTGATGGCCCCCGCAACAGTGATTGGCGCCATCGCGCCCATCAGGGTAAATGGGGTGATGATCGACATCTGCCCGTGGCGCGCAAAATCGATCAGCCCCTGCGCCATCGGAATATCCAGCGTCCGCGGGCTATTGGTGTTGATAATCGTGTAACAATGCGGATTGCCCCGAAACTCATCATCGCTTAGCCCGCGCGCCATGGACAGCATCTCAAAACAGTCCATCACCTGAGGCGTTCCGCGCGAGAAGAAGAAGGGGAATTTGTCCGTCAATTCCATTTGCGCTTGGGTGGTGAAATAGTGCCTGACGTTGGTGGGCACGTCCTGCGGTTCGACCTGAGGCGAGATCATCTGGAAGACATCAAAATGATGCGTGAGCTTGAGGAACTCCAGATAGTCTTGCCCGTTCGCAGGCCTGCGCCCGCGCTCCAGGTCAGTCGCATTCGGAGCACCAGCCCCGGGTTGGAACACCAAAGAACCGAGCTCCAGCGTGAAATCCCTGCGCCGCGCCCCGGCGCGGCAGGCAATGGATTTCGGGGCCGACGCCATCGCAGCCTCGACCATGTCGCGCCCGATGAAGACCATCTCATTATCTTCATTCACACGCGCACCACCCTGCGCATAAATCCTGCGCGCCTCGGGCAGCAGGACCTTCACACCCAATCCTTCCAGCGTGCGCAAGGCCGTCTCGTGCATGTCAGTAATCTGATCCGCCGGAAATACCTCCATCTGCGGAAACGGATTGCGCAGCTGACGATAATTCACGTCACGACTGGGTTGCGGGGCTGCCTCGGCCCCACGCCCTCGGCGACGGCGTCTTCCGGCCTCTGCTTCCATGATCAACCTCGCATCGCTTTGCCCTGCGGGTCGTACGGCGACGGCTCAACCACGCGGGCTGGGCGTTCAACGCCGACCACATGCACCGACAGCTCTGTCCCTGGATTAGCCTTGTCGCGATCTACCAGAGCCATGGCCAGGGACTTGCCGGTGTAGTGCCCAAAGCCTCCCGACGTCACAAAACCCACACGTTCGCCGCCTGCCCAAATGGGTTCATACCCGCTGGCATCCGCGTCCAACGCGTCGACCTCAAGCGTCACCTGTACCTGCGCTGGTCCGTTGCCATCGCGCTCGGCCAGCGCCGCATCTTTGCCGACAAAATCCTTGTCCCAGTCGATCCAGCGATCCATCCCGGTCATGCCGGGTGTATAGAGCTGGGTGAATTCTGCAGACCAGATACCAAAGCTCTTCTCAAGCCGCGTCGACAGCATCGCGTTGAAACCGCATTCGCGGATTTCCTCATCGGCCCCGGCCTCCAACAGCATACGGCGTAGCTTGATATGGTCGCCATAGCGGCAGTTGATCTCGTACCCCTTCTCGCCCGTCACTGACATCCGGGCAACGCGGGCGCGGACCAGTCCAATATCGAAGTCGCCACAGCCCATGAATTTCAAGCCCGAGATTTCCTGTTCTGCCAGTTTCGCGACCACGGTCTCTGACCTCGGCCCAACCACGGCAAATCCACAGTATTCTTCACCCAGATCGCGGACCGTGACGCCATCCATCATGTGATCATCGAACCAACGCATATGCCAGGCACGCAGATAGTAGCTGCCCATGATCCACCAGGTGCCATCGCCCCAGTTGAGCACAGTCAGATCACCCTTGAGCCGTCCGTTCTCGCCCAGCATTGGAGCCAGTTTAGCCCGACCCGGCGCGGGGAGTTTTGAGGCCATGACTTTGTCGAGCCACGCCTCGGCATTCGGACCTGAGACCTCAAACCGCGAGAAACCCGAGATATCAAGCAGGCCCACACCTTCGCGGATGGCCTTGCACTCCTCAGCCACGATGTCATGCGCGTTGGACCGCTTGAGCGTCGGCGTCTCCTCGAACCCGTTCGGCGCGAAATAAAGCGGCACTTCAAGGTCCCAGCTAACACCCCATTTACAGCCTGCCTCGGTCATCGCGTCATGGGCCGGAGCCATTTTCAGCGGGCGGCCTGCGGGCAGTTGCTCGTTCGGGTAGGTCATCACGAACCGGCGCGAATAGAACTGTCCCGTTGTCTCGCGGATATAACGTTTGTTCTGAGCGAAATCGCCATAACGTGCCACGTCCATCGGCCAAGCGTCGGCTTCGGGCTCGCCATGGATCATCCACTCGGCCAGCGTCTTGCCGACGCCACCACCCTGCAGGAACCCGGCCATCACCGCACAGGCTGACCAATAACCGCGCTTGCCCGGGACCGGACCGACCAACGGGTTGCCATCAGGCGAGAAGGTAAACGCGCCATTCACCCATGTCTTGATGCCGACATTCTGGATCGACGGATAGCGTTCAAAGCCCAGCGTCAATTCGTTCTCGATCCGGTCAAGCTGTTCCTGAAACAGCTCTTCGCCGTAATTCCAAGGCGCACCGTCCATGGCCCAGTGTTCATGATCGACTTCGTAGATGCCAACCAGAACACCCTTCTGGTCCTGCCGCATATAGGTAAAACCTTCGAGGTCGACAGTCATCGGCATCTCAAAATCAGCCTCGGCGACCTCAGGCACTGTATCAGTGATCAGATAGTGGTGTTTGAGTGGCGACACCGGCAGTTCCACCCCTGCCATACGGCCCACCTGCTTGGCCCAGAGACCTGCGGCATTGACCACATGCTCACACGTGATGGTGCCCTTGTCGGTCACAACTTCCCAACCATCCGCGGTCTGCGTCAGGCGTTCGACCTTGGTTTCCTCATAGTACTCGGCTCCGCGCTTTTTAGCCGCCGTGGCATAGGCCTGAACTGTTCCAGTGGTGTCGATATAGCCTTCGCGGTCCGCCCACATTGCGCCTAGCACGCCGTCGGTTGACATGATCGGGCAGCGTTTCTGCGCCTCCTCCGGCGACAGCAACTCACAATCGTCAATGCCGATGGACTGGAAGATGCGGTAGTTGGCCTGCAGCCACTCCCAACGTTCGGGCGTGCCTGCCAGCGTCAGGCCACCGGTCATGTGTAGGCCGATATTCTGGCCCGATTCCTTTTCAATCTCGCTGAGCAAATCGATAGTATAGGCCTGAAGCGACGCCATGTTGGGATCGGCGTTCAGCGCATGGATGCCACCCGCCGCATGCCAGGACGAGCCCGAGGCCAGGCGCCGACGCTCCAACATCACCACATCCGACCAGCCGAACTTGGCAAGGTGATACAGAACCGAAGCGCCCACAACGCCGCCGCCAATTACCACTACGCGATACTGCGATTTCATCCCAACCTCCCTGGATGACTCGCTGGGGACGCTAGACGCACTGTTCACTTCTGTCTAGACATTTCTGTACAGTTCTGTGCCTTGTATAAAAACGCGCGTTAAATCCGGGCACTTGGTCGCGCGCGGATGGAATCAAACCAAGCTTGTGTGGCTGTGTTGTCGTCAGGAATGCGCATCTTGATGACACGTGCAAAATCGACAAATACAAATGTGGTGATGTCAGCGAGCGTGAACGCGCCCCCTGATACGAAATCATTTTCGCGCAGACGGGCCTCTAGTAAATCAAAAAACGCGCCCACCCGTGCAGTTCCGCGCTGCGCTAGTTCGGGAATCTGCGCATAGTTCGCGGGGCCTGTAATGGCGCGGTCTTTGAACGAGGGATGGGTATTGCGCAACGTCTCGGCAATCGGCGCACCGCATTGCTGCTCGGCAATGGCGTTCCACATCAGAACTTTGCCCTTTTCATCCTCTGTTCGACCCATCAACGCAGGCTCAGGAAAACGCGCTTCGAGATAGGCTGCAATGCCGAGATTTTCGGTGAGCACAGAACCTTCATCCGTGATCAGCACCGGGATCGTCGCGCCGGGGTTCACCGCCCGAAAGGCATCACTCAGTTGCTCGCCACTTGCGATCGAGATTTCGCGCGTCTCAATATTCAACCCTTTCTCTGCAATAAACATCCGGGCACGGCGTGGGCTGGGCGCGGTCGAGCAATCATAGAACAGCATTTGACGATCCCCTCTGAGGCTTCACACCCCAAACGTTAGACCGCCCCAGTGCTACAGCGCGAGTCCGATCACAAATTGACCCCACGGCAGATCAGCGTTGATAGATGAAGCAGCGACCCTCAACCGCACCACTAGGCAGCGGCAGCTCGGTCAGATCCTCGAAATACATACGATCACTCGAGACCATCAGCCCACCTCGCGCCAATAGCGGCTCGATCAAAGGTGAGACGAGACGGGCAAATGTATCGTTCTTTTGCCGGTTATGTCCTCCTAGATCGGCGTGGATCAGACTGGCCGACGCGCCAAACTGCGCGACTGATGCGGGTAGCGTTTCACGCACGTCACCCAAAATTACGCGATCATCGGGCGGGGTTGAATCGGGGTGCGAGGCGACCGCACGTTCAAAAACATAAACTGGGCGGTCCTTTATATGCTGAACCATGTGATGATAAGTGCGCCCATTTCCCAGCCCAAGCTCAAATACCGGGCCTTCATGCCCGGTGGTCTGCGCGATTGCATAATCCAAACAAGCACGCTGCGAGACCATGCGATCAATGAACAAATCTAGACGACTTTGAGCTTCCGGCACAACGATTACCCCTATTTGTAAACACGGCACCTTACGTGTGCCTTTCGATCAGGTAGTGACAAATTCTCAAGGGAATGTGTAGGCGCACCGCCAAGAATTCACGATTCCGCGACGTTTCAGGTGCAGAAGGTGTTTGACTACCTCGCCCGAACCGCGCGAAACTACGAAAAAAGACAGGGAGTTCACAAAGCCGATGTTAGCTAGCGGCCAGACGGGTGGAAAACCCGCATGAGTGCGTTGTTGTCCGTTCGGAATCTCAGCATCGGCTTCGGCAAGGGTCCTTCCGTGGTTCAAGATGTCAGCTTTGATGTCGAGCCTGGACAGACACTTGCATTGGTTGGTGAATCTGGATCGGGCAAGACGATTTCGTGTCGCGCTGCTCTGCGCATCCTGCCCCGTACTGCTCAAATCCGTAGCGGTACGATTACCCTGAACGATTCCAGAGGCACGGCGGAGTTAACTCAACTCAGTGAACGTCAAATGCGTGACATTCGAGGCAATCGGGTGTCGATGATCTTTCAGGAGCCGATGCGCTCGCTCTCTCCGCTTCACAAAATTGGAAACCAGGTCAGCGAAGTTCTTTGGCTGCACCGCGGCGCATCTGAATCTGAGGCACGCAAAGAAGTACTGACGCAATTTGAACGGGTGGGCTTTCCCGACCCGGCCCGCGCCTATGACAGCTATCCGTTTGAATTGTCCGGTGGCATGCGACAGCGGGCCATGATCGCGATGGCGATGGTTTCCAAACCTGAATTGCTCATCGCGGACGAACCAACCACTGCGCTGGATGTAACAACTCAGGCGCAGGTTCTTGGGCTCATCAAAGAACTGCAGCGTGAAACCGGTATGGCGCTAATTCTGGTCACGCATGATTTGGGTGTCGTCGCCAACATGGCCGAGCAGGTTGTTGTCATGCACAAAGGTCGTGTGATGGAGGCCGGTCCAGCCGCCCTGATCCTGAACGACCCGGCCCATCCCTACACCCAGCAACTGTTCGATGCAGCACCAGAAATACCTGACCAGGATGCGGTGGGCATGCCGATGCCCGATGAAGACCTGATATTGCAGATGACCGGGGTTTCGAAGACCTACACGATGCGGTCCAGCAAAGGCTGGAGAGCCGACAAGCTGATCCACGCTTGCCGCGGTGTCGATATGAAGCTGGCGCGCGGCAAAACACTTGCAATCGTAGGCGAAAGCGGATCGGGCAAAACCACCGCAGCGCGTATCGCTCTGGGTGCCGAACTGCCGGACCCTGGCGGAGAAGTGCTGTTCCGGACAAACAAGGAAGCCGAGCCGCTCACAGTTCACAACATGACGCGTGCTGAGCGTACTGCCTTCCAGCGCAAGGCGCAGATGGTGTTTCAGGACCCCTACAGTTCACTTAGCCCCCGAATGCGCATTCAGGATGCGATGACCGAACCGTTGGAAATTCACCGCCTCGGGACAGTGGCCGAACAGCGCGACAAAGCAGCCGAAATGTTACAGAGGGTCGGACTGAACGCGGACATGCTCAAACGTTATCCGCACGCGTTTTCAGGCGGGCAGCGGCAACGTCTGTCTATCGCCCGCGCGATGATGTTGGACCCGGCTTTGATCGTTTGTGACGAGCCTACTTCGGCCTTAGATGTATCTGTGCAGGATCAAATTTTGACCCTGCTCGAAAACCTGCAAGACAGTCTGAACCTGTCTTACCTGTTCATCTCGCATGATCTCGCCGTTGTCGCGCGCATCGCTGATGAAGTTGCCGTAATGCGTCGGGGGCTGGTGGTTGAACAAGCCCCACCTGAAACTCTCTTCTATAATCCACGTCATCCTTACACAAAGGCATTGATCGCCGCCCAGCCCGAACCGGATATCAATCGTCCGATAGACCTGAAACTGGTTGCTTTGGGCGCGGGTTCGCCCGACAGTTGGGATGACGCCTTTCGATTTTCCGACACCGTGATACCCTCGCTGGTAGAGTTGGAGCCCGGCCATAAGGTACGTTGCCATGTTTAAGACCACTCATCGTTTGTTTCTGGCGACCGCGCTGGTCGTTGCAGCAGGTCTGCCCGCCACGGCAGAAATCCCGGCCAATCTTCAGGAAATCCCCTACTGGGAAGCCGAAGTTGAAGGTGGAAAGCTGCCACCTGTCGCCGACCGCATTCCGCAAGACCCGCTAATCGTTGATCTGGCCGCAAAGGGGCGCGATTTCGGAACGCCCGGCGGAACGTTGCGAACCATGGTTACCCGGTCCAAGGACATTCGCCAGATGGTGGTCTATGGCTATGCGCGGCTTGTCGGCTTTGACCATGAATACAACATCGTGCCTGATCTGCTGGCCTCTTTCGAAAACGAAGACAATAGCAAGTTTACCTTGAATTTACGCCCTGGCCACAAATGGTCGGACGGCACTCCGTTTACGTCTGAGGATTTCCGATATTGGTGGGAAGACGTCGCCAATAACGAGTTGCTCAGCCCATCAGGCCCACCTGATTTTTTGCTGGTTGAAGGTAAGGCTCCCACTGTCACTTTCCCTGACGAAACGACCGTCGTGTTCGAGTGGGCAAATCCGAACCCGGATTTTCTGCAATCTCTTGCACAGGCACGCCCACCGTTTATCTACCGCCCATCAGAATTTCTCAGAAAATACCACGAGAAGTTTGCCGATCCTGAAGAACTGGCTTTTCAGGTCGAAGACGCACGGGTCAAAAGCTGGGCGGCGCTGCATAACAAGTTGGATAACCTGTACAAATATGACAATCACGAATTGCCCACATTGCAGCCCTGGCTCAATGCAAGCTCGGGCAAGAAAATCCGGCACAGCTTCATCCGCAACCCCTACTATCACAGGGTTGATTCAAAAGGAGTGCAGCTCCCTTATATCGATGTGGTCGAGATGGAGATTGTTGCCCCAGGTCTTGTCGCGGCCAAGACCAACGCGGGTGAAAGTGACCTACAAGGGCGTGGGCTGGCATTCCGCGACGCATCGATCTTGAAAAAAGGCGAAGCGCAAGGAGACTACAAAACGCTCTTATGGAAGACCGGGGTCGCCTCCCAAATCGCCATCTATCCCAACCTGAACTTCGAAGACGAAGCCTGGCGCAACGTATTGCGTGATGTGCGCGTCCGCCGGGCCCTTTCCCTCGCAATAGACCGCAAAACGATCAATCAAGCGCTCTATTTTAAGCTAGCCCATCCCGGCGCGATGTCGGTTTTGCCTGCGTCGCCATTCTATGACGAAGCAAATGCAAAGGCTTGGGCAGACTACGACGTCGATATGGCGAATGCGCTGTTGGATGAGGCTGGATTGACCGAGCGTGACAAGGACGGTATTCGCCTTCTACCGGACGGGCGTCCGATGGAGTTGATCATTGAAACTGCCGGCGAACGGCAGGAAGTAGAAAATGCCCTCCAAATCGTTACGGATACCTGGCGCGAGATCGGTGTCGAACTTGTCATGCGCCCTTTGGATCGGGACATTCTGCGCAATCGGGTCTTCTCGGGCAACACGATGGCCTCAGTCTGGTTTGGCTGGGATGACGGCATCCCGCAATTGCACACCTCACCTGCCTATCTGGCGCCTACTGATCAGGTCTTTCTGGCCTGGCCCAAGTGGGGGCAGCATTACCAGACAGCTGGAGGATCAGGCGAGCCACCAGACATGCCCGAAGCCGAACTTCTCATGAAACTCGCGCATGACTGGGAAATCGCCACAACTGATGAAGAGCGCGCGGCAGTCTGGACTGAGATGCTGAAAATTCACGCGGATCAGCTGTTTGCCATTGGTATTCTTAACGGCGCACCGCAGCCCATCGTTGTGTCAAACCGGCTGAAGAACGTGCCCGAACAGGCCATGTGGGCCTGGGAGCCCGGTGCGCATTTCGGCATTCATCGTCCCGACGAGTTTTTCTTCGCCGACTGATCAGGAGCAGCTAAATGGTCATGCTGCGCTATGCGGTGTATCGCTTTTTCACGATGCTGCTGACGCTGTTGGTGGTGTCGGTACTGATCTTCGTGATCATCAACCTTCCCCCAGGCGACTATCTCAGCAACCAGATCGCTGAGTTGCAGGCCTCGGGCCAGTCTGCGGGCGTGGCCAAGGCCGAGTTTCTGCGCAAAGAGTATTCTCTGGATCGTTCGTTGCCGGAACAATATCTGATCTGGATAGGCTTCTGGCCCGGCCCGCACGGGTTCGAGGGTCTCTTGCAGGGCAATTATGGCTGGTCATTCGAATTTGACCGCCCCGTGCGCGAGATCGTGGGTGATACGCTCTGGTTGACTGTCGTGGTTAATCTGGCTGCCATTCTATTCGTCTATGCTGTGGCCCTGCCGCTGGGTGTTCTTGCGGCGGCCAAATCAAGAACATGGATCGATTATACCTCTGCTTTTGTTGGGTATCTGGGCCTTGCGACTCCAAACTTCCTGCTGGCACTGATCCTGTTCTATTACGGCCATCGCTACTTTAACCTGCCAATTGGCGGCCTGATGGACCCTTCCTTTGAGGGTCAACCGATGAGCTGGGACAAGCTGAAATCCATCCTTGTTCACCTGATCGTTCCGACCTTCGTCATCGGCACCTCGGGCGCTTCGGCTATGATGCAGCGCCTGCGTGCCAACATGCTGGATGAGCTGGGCAAGCCTTATGTTGAAACCGCTATCGCCAAGGGGATGGCCCCGTCGCGGATGTTGACGAAATACCCGCTGCGGGTGGCCTTCAACCCCTTTGTTGCCGATATTGGCAACCTACTGCCTTCGATGGTTTCAGGTTCGGTTCTGGTCTCGGTTGTTCTGGGACTGCAAACCATCGGGCCAACATTGCTAACCGCGCTTAAAACACAGGATCAGTTCCTGTCTGCTTTCATTCTGATGTTCGTGGCCTTGCTGACGCTAATTGGTACCATGATCTCGGACATCCTGCTGGTCATGCTTGACCCGCGCATTCGGTATGAGGGGCGAGAAGCATGAGTGAACGCCCCGATGGTCGCTATGTCGACGAAGCTCCGTTTGATCCGCAAGCCTCGCTCCAGCAGCTTGAGCGTGCAGATCTCGATGCCCCCAATTGGGTCTTGGTCTGGCGCAAGTTCAGAACACACAAGCTGGGTCTAATTTCAGGTATATTCCTGCTACTGTGTTATCTGATGCTACCCTTCGCGGGATTCATCGCCCCCTATGGACCGAACGACAGAAACGGTGAGCACCTCTATGCCCCACCCCAGTCTGTCAACTGGTTCCACGAGGGCGAATTCATAGGTCCTTATGTCTATTCCATTGTTGCAGAAGCGGACCTTGAAACCTTCCAATGGAAGTTCGTACCCGACACTGAAGACCCGCGCCCGATCCAGTTCTTCTGTGAGGGCTCCGAGTACAAACTGGCAGGCCTGATAAAATCCGACACCCACCTGTTTTGTGCACCTGAAGGCGCGACGCTGTTCCTATGGGGCTCGGACCGCTTGGGACGTGACGTCTTCAGTCGAATTCTTTACGGCGCACAATTGTCGCTGACCGTAGGCCTGATCGGCATCTCAGTGTCTTTCTTCCTCGGCATCCTGTTCGGATCAATGGCAGGGTATTTTGGTGGGCGCATCGACTGGGTCATAAACCGTGTGATCGAAATTTTGCGTTCCCTTCCGGAACTCCCGCTTTGGCTGGCTTTGTCTGCAGCCGTGCCTTCGAATTGGAGTCCTGTTGCAGTCTTCTTCATCATCTCGATCATTCTCGGCATACTCGACTGGCCCGGCCTTGCCCGATCCGTACGCGCCAAATTCCTTTCGTTACGGGAAGAGGAATATGTTCGCGCCGCCGAGATGATGGGCGCAAGCTCGGGTCGCGTGATCCGCAAGCACCTGCTTCCGAACTTCATGTCGCACCTGATTGCCTCAGCCACACTGTCGATACCAGCGATGATCCTCGGTGAAACCGCGCTCAGCTTCCTTGGTCTTGGCCTGCGCGCACCGGCAGTCAGCTGGGGGGTCATGCTAAATGACGCGCAGAACCTTGCTTCGATCGAGATCTACCCGTGGACGGCGATTCCGATGCTACCAATCATCGTAGTCGTGTTGGCCTTCAACTTCCTTGGCGACGGACTGCGCGACAGTCTGGACCCCTACCAGCAATGAGCCTGCTATCCGCCCTCCCTTCAACTGACACATATCGGGTCAACGGGGCGGGCGCGTTGCCCAGCGCTTTTGCAGTCTCGGAACTGGCAACGGCCAGTTTTGCTGCTGTTGGTCAGGAAATGTCACGCCTTGTGACTGCGCTCAACCTGTCGCCAGAACCGCCGGGTGTTTCCGTGGACCATCGGTTGGCTTCTTTATGGTATGGCTACTCATTCAAACCTGACGGATGGGACATACCCAACCTTTGGGACGCGATCGCAGGAGACTATCAGGCCTCAGACGGTTGGATCAGACTGCACACCAATCTGCCGCATCACCGCACTGCTGCATTGAATGTACTAGAGGTCAACCCTGATCGGTCATCGGTTGAACGCGCGATCCGAGTCAGAGCCATTTCGGAACTCGAATCCGCAATTGTCGCCGAGGGTGGGGTTGCTGCCGCGATGCGCAGTCGTGCAGAATGGCATGACCATCCGCAGGGACGTGTACTCGCACGTGAACCATTGATCGGCTGGCAAGGCCCACGGAATATCAAGCTACGCGACCGGCCACAGGCGACCGTCGAGCGCCCCCTTGCAGGGCTACGCGTGCTCGACCTCACACGAATACTGGCAGGGCCGGTTTCTACAAGAACACTTGCGGGTTTTGGGGCCGAAGTCCTTAGGATCGACCCTCCTGGCTGGGATGAGCCTGGCGTCATTCCCGACATCTCACTGGGCAAGCATTGCGCCTATCTGAATCTGAAATCACCCGCGGGAATTGGACAACTTCAGGAACTTCTCAGACAAGCTGACGTATTTGTTCATGGGTATCGCCCCGGTGCCCTCGACGCGCTTGGATTGGCTAAATCCAAGCGTGATCAGCTTGCCCCCAACAGGGTCGAGGTCACATTGGACGCCTATGGCTGGCAAGGTCCATGGGCCACACGCCGGGGTTTTGACAGTCTGGTCCAGATGAGCGCCGGGATCGCGCACGCAGGAATGGAATGGGCCGGGGCCGGCGATCCAACCCCGCTACCTGTGCAAGCACTCGATCACGCGACTGGATACTTGATGGCTGCTGCTATTCTTTCGGCTCTGGCCGAGGCTGCATCCGGTCAAGCCGTCATGGATGCTCGGCTTTCGCTTGCGCGAACTGCAGAACTACTCGCCACTCTCGCCAAAAGCGATACTGAAGTGGTTATCACCGGTGCATTACCTGCAGACTATTCGGATGTGCAAGAACATTCCGGATGGGGAGCAGGTCACCGTTTGAAACCAGCACTGACTGTAGGCACTTCCAAGATGCGATGGTCCCTACCCGCCTCAAAGCTTGGATCATCAGAACCTGTCTGGCCCTCGCTCGCCACGTAGACCAACCGCCGCGCGGAGCACGGCCCCGCCCAACGCTTTGTATGGCGTCTCATTCGAGACGCCGCTCAAAGAGGCGGGAGCCGCCTTAGCGATCGTCGCCGCCGGGCCCGATATCATCCAGATAATCCTCGTCAATCGCAGCCTGAACAGCGCCTGTAACCGCTTCGCGCTGTTTTGGCGTTAAGTCTTCTGTCTCTTTGCCGTCTGCCAATCTAACGGTGACCTCGCGATGCGCGAACCGAATACCTTCGCGGGCAAACAGTTCACGGATATCTTGATATACTTTCTTGCGCACCAGCCACTGATCGCCTGGTTTGGTCATGAACTTGACCCGGATAATCATCGCCGAATCCTGCATCTCGATCACACCCTGAGATTTCAGAGGCTGGATAAAGTTTTCTCCGATCACCGGATCACTCAGCAATTCCTGACCCAATTTTTTGATCAGCTTCCGTACTTTTTCGACATCCGTGTCATACGTCACACGCAACGGCAGCTTCATGATCACCCAATCGCGCGAGTAATTGGTCAGCACCTTGATCTCACCAAAGGGAATCGTGTTGAGCGCGCCCAGATGGTGTCGCAACTGGAAGGACCGAACCGAGATCTTTTCAACCGTTCCCTTCACATCGCCGATATCGATATATTCACCTTTACGGAATGCATCATCCATCAGAAAGAACGCACCCGAAAAGATATCGCGCACCAGCGTTTGCGACCCAAATCCTACGGCCAATCCTACAACACCAGCACCCGCAAACAGCGGGCTGACATTGATCCCAAGTTCCATCAATACAATCAGCGCGATGGTGACAACGACCACAGCCAGGATCGCACCGCGAAACAGGGGAAGCAATGTCGCAAGCCGGCTCTGTCCACCTTCGCCCCCTTCATCGCCAAGCTCGGCATCAGCGGCACCATCATCAACCTCTTCTGCAATCTTGCTGTCGATCCAGACCCGGAAAAAATGAAACAGAATGTAGCCGATGAACAAGATCACCATCACATCAAGCGCTCGCTCGATGGGCAGATCATCGCTCCAGTTGGCTTGCGGATTCCAGATCACGACCAGCGCGTATAGCCCCACCACAAAGGCCAGAATACCGGCCACCCTTCGGGCAAGATCTTCGTAGGTCAATATGGCGTGTTTGCGCTTTTCAGCCTCGGGTGTGACAAGCGCTGCAGCCTCACCTACCTCGGCCTCATCTGCTTCGGTATTCAGTTCCGCGATCTGACGATTGCGATCAAAGTAGCGTTCCAGCAAATAGTTCATCGCACCATATGCAACGACCACTGACATGAATATTGCATAGCTGCTGGCTACGATCGGGACGGAATCCTCGATCTCCAAAACCAGATCAACTGCTAGCTTGAACCAGCTGAACACGATGTAGAGCATCAATACCGGCGCCCAGGCGAACGAGATAAATCGTAATATCCACGAAACTTGTTCGGGCATACGCCCGCCACGGATCGCATGAGAAATCGCGCGGGCATTGAACAGTATCATCAAGAGATTGCCCAGCGCACCGGCCAGAGTCAGGCTGCCATAAACCAAGGCATAAACATTGTAGTTCAGTCCAAAATCCGCAACCCAAGTCGAGAAAAGCACGACCGAGATATCAAACGTCGCGATTGCCGACGCCCACCGGTATAGCCGCTTGGCGTCCCGATCGGAAAACGGGGGCAAACGGTACTGGCTGAGAAACGGTGACAAGATCATCCGCCACAAGTCCGCAACCGTGCGCGACAGGAAGAACGCAGTAAAAATCGCGGTGACAGTGAATTGAATGGATATATCCTCGGCTTCGCCAAAGAACAGATAACCCACGATCAGCGCCATCAGCATCGCAAAGATCGTACCACCGATACCCATTACGAAGCGGTAAACCAAGAAAGGCATTTTTTCGCGATAGCCAACGGGGTTTTCCTTGATGCGGGCAACAACCCAGCGCTTGGCGATACGCTTTCCGTAAATCTCGGTCGATAACCAGCGTCCCAGCAGAAGAAAAACAATGTTCCAGGCCAAGACCTCGAAATAGGTCTGAATACGGCCATCCGGGCTGGTTTGTCTCAGAACGTACTGCACCTCAAAAACCGAATACGGAAGCGCTTCTAAACGCGAGCGCACAGATTCCCGAAATTTCGAGAACCGCTCCTGAGCCTTCATCAGTTGAGACCCTTCCGCCATCGGGTCAGCAACCTCGGGATCAGATGTTGCCCCGCCATTATTGGCTGACGAAACCACCTGTCCCGCGCTGTCGATTACGATGACACTTGCACCAGCTTCAGAAGCCGCGCGGATCGCAGCTGCCAGATCGCCCTCTTCTGCCGAACTTGATGTGCTGGTTTCTTCGGACGATCCAATTGGATATCCCGGGATAAGCGAGGTTTGCGCCTCTGCTTCGGGTACGCACGCAAGGATTGCGGCCCAAAGCACCAGAAACAGCCCGGCCAGAATATTCGTTTTCATAGTGTCTCGCACCCAAATCACAGTTGCCGGCAAGACTACAGAAGCTTGGTCTGCTGTTCAAATCATCCGCGCACGCATAGGCATCTTTGCGAATGGCAAGTGGCCTCGGCGCAAACGTCTGGATAAGGTATTTTCAAGCAACCAAAAATTGAATATGACGGCCTGAGCCCTAGGATCGTACGCAATCTTGTTCATTGCGGGCAATCGCCAACAAAGGGGCCGCGTCACATTGACGACAAGGCAACGAATATGCTGTTGCCAATTCGCAATGTTTGGCGCATTTGCAGGGAAAAATTCCCACCTTTTGCGCGCAGGCGCGAATGAAATAGGATACTCAGGTGCAAACGCGCGGAGTTGCATCGGAACCGAAACAGGCGAAGGCATGAGCCGAGGTAACAAAAACGAACATCACGGCCGCGCGCCTCGTATCCTGCTATACAGTCACGACACGTTCGGTCTGGGCCATTTGCGCCGGTCTCGAGCTTTGGCGGCAGCGATTACACAGGCCGATCAACGCGCTTCGGCTTTGATCTTGACCGGCTCTCCGGTAGCGGGTCGTTTTACTTTTCCACGGCGGGTCGACCATGTTCGCTTGCCTGGCGTCACCAAACGCGCGGACGGTTCTTACGCCTCACAAACCATTGGCATGGGGATTGATGATGTAACTGAGCTGCGTGCAAGCCTTATCCAAACAGCTGTTACGCAATTTGACCCAGAGGTTCTGATCGTCGACAAAGAACCGACCGGGTTTCGCGGTGAATTGTTGCCGACGCTGGAATATCTTGAGAGCTCGGGTTCGACCAAGCTGGTTCTGGGTCTGCGCGATGTTCTGGACGAACCCGATGTACTGGCCGCCGAATGGGAACGCAAAGAAGCGATCTCGGCAACCGAGCGTTTCTACGATGAGATCTGGGTATATGGCTTGCGCTCGATCTATGACCCGACACAAGGTCTACCCCTCAGTCCGGCAGCGCAACAACGCATGCACTGGACCGGATATCTAAGGCGTGATCTGGGGCCTGTCGGTGAGCCGCCCGAGCAACCTTATATCCTGATTACGCCCGGCGGTGGCGGCGATGGCAAAGCGATGGTCAACCTCGTGCTGTCCGCCTATGAGAAAGACCCGGACCTTTCTCCGCGTGCCGTGCTGGTCTATGGGCCATTCCTGTCAGGTGAATTGCGCGAGGATTTTGAAACCCGCGTCGCCGCACTTGATGGCCGGGTCACAGCTGTAGGCTTCGAATCTCAGATCGAAACGCTGTTCGCCGGAGCAGCCGGTGTAGTCTGCATGGGCGGCTACAATACCTTCTGCGAAGTACTGTCCTTCGACAAACGCGCGGTCATCGTCCCGCGCACAACACCCCGTCTGGAACAATGGATACGCGCCTCTCGCGCGGAAGATCTGGGACTCGTGCGAATGCTCGATGAAAATCGTGACGGTCTGACGGCCGACGCGATGATCCACGCGATCCGTAATCTTCCCCTTCAGCCCTTGCCGTCGCAAGCCATAAGCGCCGGTTTGCTGGACGGTCTGAACTACGTCACCCATCGCATCACCGCACTACTAGCCGCAGAACAAGAGCGCGCGACAGGATGATCAAAACACACCCCAGGCTTGCGGTGCTAGTCAAAGGCTGGCCGCGCCTGTCCGAGACGTTCATTGCCCAAGAGCTCGTTGCCTTGCAGGAGGCTGGCCACAACTTCGATATCTGGTCTTTGCGCCATCCGACCGACGCCAAGCGGCACCCGCTGCATGATCGTTTCAATGGGCAAGTACGCTATCTGCCAGAATACCTTTATGACGAACCTGAACGGCTCGCCGCTGCACGCGCTGTTGCTTCGGGTTTGCCCGGATACCCAGAGGCCTATCGGGTCTGGCGGCAAGACCTGCGCCGAGACCAAACCCATAACCGCATTCGCCGGTTCGGACAGGCCTGCGTGCTAGCTGCCGAGTTACCTGAGGAAACGCAAGCGCTGTACGCGCATTTCATGCACACGCCATCGTCGGTCGCCCGCTACGCTGCGATCATGCGCGGCCTGCCGTGGAGTTTTTCAGCGCACGCCAAAGATATTTGGACCTCGCCAGACTGGGAAAAGAAGGAAAAACTACATCTGGCGAGCTATGGAGCCACTTTTGGGGCAACCTGTACCGCCATCGGTGCAGCGCATCTGCGCGAAATGGCTGATGATCCTGCGCGCGTTGAGTTGATTTACCACGGTCTGGACCTGTCTCGTTTTCCGACCCCTCCTAAGCGTGGTCAGCGGGCGGCCGACGCACCCTTTCATATGCTTTCAGTCGGGCGGTTGGTCGAGAAAAAGGGCTTTGATCGCCTTATCGACGCGTTTGCTCTGCTCCCTCAAACTTTGGACTGGCACTGGACCCATATCGGTGGCGGGACACTGGCCAATAAACTGAGTGCACAGGCTGATGCCGCAGAGCTGTCAGATCGGATCACCTGGATGGGTGCATGCGACCAGCCTGAGGTCGTTGCCGAGATGCGCCGCTCTGACCTGTTTGTGCTGCCCAGCCGGATTGCTGAAGATGGTGACCGGGATGGCTTGCCGAACGTGCTGATGGAGGCGGCGTCACAGCGCCTTCCGATTTTGTCGACGCCGATATCCGCGATCCCAGAGTTCATCGAAACTGGCGTCCATGGGATTCTATCGCAGGACGACCCGGCCTCCTTGGCCTCCGCCATTTCCAAGATTGCCCGGAACCCGGCCAAAACCGCGCGAATGGCAGAGGCAGCGTATGACCGTTTGATCGCCGACTTTCGTATGGATCCGGGCATACGTCGCCTGTCCGAGCGGTTAAACGCATTGTGCACGGATGGTCGGTGATGGCTCGGGTGGCTTTTTATGCGCCGATGAAATCCCCCGATAGCCCCAAGCCTTCGGGCGACCGCGAAATGGCACGCAACCTGATCACCGCAATCCGCGCCCAAAACAACATTGTTGAACTCGCATCAGACCTGCGGATTTACGACAAGAAGGGTGAGCGCCCACTTCAGGATCAGTTGCGAGACAAAGCGATGGTCGAAGCTACGCGGCTGATCACGGAACTGCCATCGGACACAGAACTTTGGGTGACATATCACAACTACTACAAAGCGCCGGACCTGTTGGGCCCCGTAGTATGCCGCGCACGGGGTATCCCATATGTACAACTGGAAAGCACCCGAGCCACCAGTCGGCTCTCGGGTCCATGGGCCGGGTTTGCCCAGTCGGCGCACGACGCCTGTGATGCCGCGCAGATAATATTTTATCACACAGCCAACGATCTGATCACGCTAAAGCGCGAGAAATTCGGCACACAAATATTGGTAGAATTGCCCCCGTTTCTGCCAGTTGCTGAATTGCCTTCCCCATCCGCCCGCGATGGCCCGATGCTGACGGTGGGTATGATGCGTCCAGGGGACAAATTGGCCTCGTACACGATTTTGGCCGAGACGCTGGAACATCTCACAGGCGATTGGGTGCTGGACATCGCTGGCGATGGCCCTGCCCGCCCCAAAGTCGAAGCGCTGATGGCGCAGTTCGGGTCCCGTGTCAGGTTTCTGGGTCAGCTTGATCGAGACACATTGCAAGAGCACTACCGTCAAGCATCGATGTTTGTCTGGCCCGGCGTCAACGAAGCCTATGGCATGGTCTATCTTGAGGCCCAGGCCAGCGGTGTCCCGGTCGTGGCACAAGATCGCCCCGGCGTGCGTGATGTACTGATGCCCTCTGATCATCCCAATGTAAGTTCGGGCACCAAAGGGCTGGCCGCTCGTATACAGTTGCTCTTGGATGATCCCGACCTTCGGCGAACCGAGGGTGATCGCGCCCGCGCCTACATCGCGCAACGCCATCTGATCCCGTCGGCGACGGATCGGTTCTGGACTGCCGTGCGCCCCTTGTTGGAGAAAGAAGAATGACCCGCCTCGCCCTATTGCGCCACGGACATACCGAATGGAACCGCGCAGGTCGCATTCAGGGTCGCAGCGACATTCCCCTGGATGTTGATGCCCGTGCCGAGCTTGCGGGATATCGTCTGCCTTCGCCGTGGGACACTGCATCGATCTGGTCCAGCCCGCTAAGTCGCGCGGCTGAAACCGCTGAAATTGTATCTGGCAGTGCCCCCAAAACATCCAAAGCGTTGACAGAGATGAACTGGGGAGATTGGGAGGGGGAACGCGGCGTGGAACTGATCGCGATTCCCGACAGCGGCTATCGTCATATTGAAGAGTGGGGTTGGGATTATCGACCACCCAACGGTGAAAGCCCGGCAGAACTTTGGGCAAGAATCGCACCTTGGATGGATGGCCTGACGGGCGACAATCTTGCCGTCTGCCATATCGGCATCATGCGGGTGATTTTGGCCAAGGCCTGGGGCTGGAACTTTGCGGGCCCCGCCCCGTTCAAAATCAAACGAAACAGGTTATTTGTCATCGAGTTGAACCCGATGCGAGCCCAGCCCGAACCTGTCCGCCTGCTTGCGCGTGAGGCCTGAATATGAGGGTGATGATCGTCGTTACCCACCTGTTGGGCACCGGGCATCTGAGCCGGGCACTGACATTAGGGTGCGCATTCGCTGATCAGAACCATGAGGTTCTTGTCGTCTCCGGAGGTATGCCCGCACCGCAGCTGGATACGACCGGGATGTCTCTGCTGGGTTTGCCGCCGCTGAGGTCGGACGGCGTCGATTTTACTCGATTGCTTGATCAAAATGGTGCCATTGCAGACGCTGCTTATTTCGAAGCACGCGCGACCGGACTGGTTCAAGCACTACGCAGCTTCGGGCCGCAGGTTCTGATCACCGAGCTTTATCCGTTTGGACGACGTTCGCTCGCAGCAGAATTCCAAGCGGCATTAAAAGCCGCGCAAGGAACCCCTCGTCCCCCTGTTATCCTGAGTTCAATCCGCGATATTCTTGCGCCGCCATCAAAGCCTGCAAAAGCGATCCGAACGGACGAAGTTATTGCAGAGTATTATGACGGCGTTCTGGTCCATGCCGATCCTCGGATCACACCGCTCGACATCAGTTGGCCTGTTTCACCGCAGCTGGCGGCACGGCTGCACTACACGGGTTTCGTCGCACCAAGCGCACCGCCAAGCCATCCGGAGGGTACAGGTCGGGACGAGATCATCGTAAGTGCCGGTGGCGGATCAGTTGGCCAACCGATCTTTCAGGCGGCCATTGAGGCCGCCCGAAAGATGCCCAACAGGCGCTGGCGCCTGTTGGTGGGAGGACAGGATGCCAAAGCGCGCATCGCCGAGCTTTCGCAGTTGGCCGAGGGGACAACGGTTATTCTGGAACGCGTTCGCCCCGATTTTCGCCAAATACTTCCGCTTGTTGCGGCCTCGGTTAGTATGTGCGGCTACAATACTGCCATGGACCTGCTGCAATGCGGTGCCCCTGCTGTGTTGATCCCATTCGACGACGGCAAAGAAGTCGAACAGGGATTGCGTGCGCGTGCGCTTTCGCAATTGGAAGGGGTTGAGGTACTAAACAGTTCTGAACTATCCGGACCCTCACTGCTGAACGCACTGGATCGTGTCATGTCGGGTCTTACTCGTCCCTCAATGGCTGAAGGGTTCGATGGCGCCCGTCGATCGGTGGAAATTGCGACAGACTTGTATGAGGCCCGCCGATGAGCCCTGATTGGCAACCCTTGATGATTGAGTTGCAGCGCTGGGAACAAGCGGATTTGACGCTACCCTTGTGGTGGCGCGATGACGACGCGATCACGGTGACGCCACAGCTCGAAAAACTCACATTGATATCCGTTCAGCTGGGATTACCTGTCCATCTGGCTGTGATCCCGCAACCAGCTGAGGTGTCATTGGCGGAATATGTAAGTGATCAGGCTGCCTTGATTCCGGTTGTGCATGGCTGGGCGCATCAGAACCACGCACCCATAGGTGAAAAGAAAGCCGAGTTCCGTTTGCACCAGCCAATCGAAGCCATTGTTTCTGACGCAAGGGCCGGACTGACTCGGCTACGGAACCTGTTCGGTGATCAGTTACGTCCGATGTTTGTACCGCCTTGGAACCGGATTGATCCTAAAGTTACAGCTCATCTCCGAGGGCTGGGTTTTCGGATAGTATCAACCTCAACACCTCGGAAAACACCACTCGCCGCTCCTGGTCTCGAGCAGGTAAATACGCATCTCGATCCTATCGACTGGCGCGGAACTCGCGGCTTGGCTGACCCGGAAGAGCTGATTTCGCAAGTGGTCACACTGCTACAAGATCGACGCGCAGGACTGGCAGACAATGCTGAAGCATTTGGGGTGTTGACGCATCATCTGGTCCATGATCAGGACATCTGGACGTTTACGAAAGACCTGTTGCACAGGCTGCTTGATGGGCCTGGTGTTCCTTGGATTGCACCATGCAACAAAACGCTGGGAGAACCCGAATGAGTCGACTGGATTCCATGCTGCGACGCCTGACCGCACAACGCGACGGGTTGAACTGGGCTGCGGCACAGATCGAAGCCATGGATGGAGACGTTCTGGATTTGGGATTGGGGAATGGGCGTACCTACGACCATTTACGCGAGATCCTGCCTTCGCGCCGAATTTGGGTGATGGATCGCGTGTTGCAATGCCACCCCAACAGCACGCCTCCTGCAGAAGATTTTCTGCAAGGCGAAGCGGAACCGATGTTACTGAAATTGGCGGAAGCTGGCCATACTATCGCACTAGCGCACTATGATTTTGGTCGCGGGATCAAGTCAGACGATGTTGCCGAAGCAGCCCGCCTGAGCCCTCTGGTCAAACAGGTGATGTGCCCCGGCGGCTTGCTGATATCAGGACAACCCCTGGTAGGTTTCACCCCGATACAGGGCCCTGAAACCATCGCACCTGATCGCTATCTGTTTTATCGCGCCTGATGCAACTTCATATGCTGCTCCAAGCGATCAACAAGCAATTTGGTCACCAAAATGAGCAAGTTTACTGTACTTTGGGGATGCTGGTAGCGGAAGAGACTGCCAAACTACCTTCTCATGTGATTTCTGAAATTCTTACTTCATTCTGTAAACAAAGAGAAATATCCAGCTTTTCGTCCTATCCTCTCTCATCCCATCTCGCACGGTCTTATGTTTTTTGATCGATCAAATGATGGGACAGAAAAAACGGTGCCTTCTCTTACAGTACGAAAAGTTCAAAGCCTTTAAGAGCCGGGGATGTATGGCGATGGAGGCGGTCTGTATTAGCGCATTGGCAAAGCCGAGGGTAAGTCTTGGATACTTAGGACTGTCGTATACGGGAAAAGAGGAGACCTAGGGTTGGGCTCCGCCTTGTTGGTCAGGCTGTCCGAGGCCGGAGAGCTAGCGCGTGAGTAAAGAAAAGTGGCTCGGTCTGGCAGCAATCCGGATACCGTCAGAAAACGGGAAACGCTGACGTGTCGCGAAGCCGCCCTGCGCACACACGCAAATCTGCTGCCAACGTGGCGTAGCAAACGGCATGGGGAAATTTGGCTTTTGGCGATTGAGAGATATGCCTTTTCTAGCTTGGGGGACCGACAAATTTAGACCATCGGGACATCTAATCTGATGGCGGTGCTACAACCGATTAGTAGGGACGTATTCTCGGGAGAAGATGCAGAAAAATGCAAGCTTCACCAATGATGCTATGCGGTGGTAAGATAAGAGTTCGGAGAGGGATTAAAGCCAAAGGGAAATCTTCACGGCGCCTACGCCGGACTTCCGTCTCCTCATCGGTAGCCCGCCTAAACGCTCCAATTCAGACTATGACATCTCTATGTGGGCGACCTGTGCTCTGATGGCGCTACACAGAGCCACATCCGAAATGCTGGAGTATTCTGAGATTTGGGTCGCCAGCGTAAACACTGGCTGCTCCTGCAAAATTGGTCCGGTCAGACGTGAAATGGGCGGCCAGCGCCGCCCACAATGATTCTCAATTCCGGCTGTATTACCGTCCTTCGAACCTATCAAGCGCCGAAGGATAGTTTCTATCGTCCCGCGAGCCTCCGTTTGTGCTCTTTGACGAACTTGTACCGCCTGAGAAACTCCCTGCATTTGTGGTATCGGCACCGTTGCCCCAGCCGTTATCCCCTTTCTTCGTTTGGGTAGGCGGGTCAGGGTCATCAGGTACGTCCTCGGCGTAAACAGGCACAGAGAAAGCCATGGTCGCCGCTAATAAGCTGATGATAGTAAGTTTGGATTTTGACATAATATTCCCCCAAAAATAGTCGGATAAACACTTGGCCAAAATTGAGGCAAGCAATACCAATTTACTTGAACGAGATTGAACCAAATTTGAATGCATCGTTCACGCTACGTTAACATTCTCTAATGCCCTCAAAACTGGGAAACCCTGAAGCAAAAAGGGCTCAGTGGCAGGTAGCCATTTGATAATGGTGGAAAATGGAGCGCTGGGCATGGAATCACACACATGGGCTTCCTGCCACAATAGGCAAGATCAGACATCAGCCCTTGGACAATGTATAAGCACCAGAAAGAAAGGCGTTCTTTAAATAGACCGGCAGCTTCTCGGGATACTCTTTCACTTCCTTCTTGGCGAAATTGGACAAAGCCACTGGATTGACGAACCTAGTGTGACATCCTTCTGTAAGTTGGATCAGAGTCTCGATTTTGAAAGAGACCGCACCGCCTGCCATACGGCCTTTCTTTGCGCGCGTTTTGATCGCAAATGTTCCAACCTCGTTTTCGCGAGCAAACTCATCAAGCGCGGCCATGAATGAACGCAGATCTGCCTCGGATGTATCATCCTCGAGTTCAATCCTTGTGGTCTTAGGTCGGAGCATCTCCACCTTGCCCTCGTCATCCAGGTCGACAACTGCAAGCCGAACTTCCTGTGCCGATATCTCGCAACCGCAACTCTCATCTGTCATTCCTTTGTGTGACAGTTCCTCACTATCATCTTTCGGACCAGAATATATGCCACCTATACCGATGTGCGCGCGTTATCGCGGTCAACAAGCTTAGTTTTTACGATCCTAAATGCTAGGCATAAGACAAGACGGTAGAAGGCGGTCATGCCGCGCCAGAGAGCCCAAAAAGTCCACCCAAGTCTCTCTGTGAGGTTTTCCGTAGGCACCGAAAGGAATTTCTGAATTGTGAGTTTTGATCTCGCTTAGCTCAACAAATCGGACATTCGCTTGGCTAACGTCGAACGACCGCTGTGCGGACAAAGCGGCCTTTGGTTCTCCGAACAAATCGGACATTTTTGGTTTTAGACTAGGCGGTTGTGTAAAGTGACAGGATTACTTGTCTTCTCTTCCGTAAGCACAATATCTCAATTGGCACCCTCATTGGATGCTGAGGAGGCCGCTACCAATCGAATTTCCATCATATCTTTAGGTCCAGGCGCGGCTTCCAAAAAGGGCGGAAGAGTTCAATCTTGGGGCATCGGTTCATCACGACTTTAAGGCCCGCCGCTTCGGCGAGTTGCGCTGCTTGGTCGTCGTACACACCGATTTGACCCCAAAGAACTTTTGCCCCGATTGCGATAGCCTTCTCGGCAAAGGCATAAAACTCCTCCTTCGGGCGAAAAACGTCTACCATATCAACATGTTTGTCGATCTCTTCCAGCGAGTGGTAGACCTTGAGCCCTCTAATTTCCGAAATTTTCGGGTTAGGATTCACCGGTAGAATATCATAGCCGATTTCACTCAGCTGTCGCAGAACGCCATAGCTGAATTTCGTTTTGTCCGCGCTAGCGCCCACCATTGCAATGGTTTTAACCGACTGCAGGATGTCGGCGAGGTATTTGGGGTCGTAATCGTAGATGCGGTCGATATCTGCTTCGGGCATCGGTTAACCTTCCTTCGGCGTCGCAATGTCAGCCTTGAGTTCGTGGGGTTTGAGAGGGTCGAGAAACGGATTGCGGTACAGCTTGTCATGGCTCTCGACCCCGATCTCAAGCGTGATGTCGGATGTCGGACGTGCCACGCAAAGGATCACATAGCCGTTCGCGATTTGCCGATTATTCAGCGCAACCTGTCGGCGTTGATCGATCGCGCCAGTCTGTAGTTTTGCCGCGCAGGTAATGCAGCCGCCATACTTGCACCCAAAGGGCAAGTCGACGCCCTGTTCTCTCAGCGTTTCCAGTAGTGGACGCCGCGCATCCACACAGTATTGCGCGCCATCTCTGTTCGCGATCGTCACGGTATACATAGTCATAGCCAGATGTCGCTTGTGCAATCACCGCCCGGATACCGGCTCTCGTGACAGCGCGATGGACCATTCGGTTCTTTGCCAAAGTCCACAATGAAATCCTCGTTGATCTTCATACCACCGTTTTCAGGGTCGCAATCGATCATCACCATAACCCCGCCCTTTTCGCGGATCTCGGGATAGAACTGGTTATCCCAAGTCGAGAACAGCGAGGTCGTGACATAAAGCCTTCGTCCGTCGAGAGAGAGCTGGAACATCTGTGGACCACCCGCGACCTCGACATCGTTAACGATCGGAGCTTTACCCAAAAGGCCCCCCATAAACACTTGGCCGGTCAGCTTGGGATTATGCGGGTCGGTGATGTCATACTGGCGCATATCTCCATGTAGCCAATTGTTCAGGTACAAGTATTTGTCGTCCATCGAGATCAGGATCGCCGACATAACCCCCGGCAACGGGATCGGCCATTCGGGGTGCATCTCGTTTTCCACGTCGATGATCTTTTCCCACCGCCACTTTTTAGCATCGTCTTGCCACCAATGGATCACATTGGTCGAAAGAGCTGCGCCACAGAACCCATGCGTGCTGTCGGGGTCATGGTGGAACTTGACTTCCAGTGGCAACAGCCCGTCTTCACCCAAATAGAAGCTTTCGACCGGTTCGCGCTTTTCGAAATCCCAAAAATGCAGCTCGCGCCCATATTTCAGATGGCCCACTTCTTCCAGATCGAAGCCCGGCATGAAGGTATTGGGCGCAGCCCATTCGGAACTGACCATCACGTTGTGGCGTGGTTGGTACCAGAAGTCATAGCCGAACTTGATATCGCCCATCGAGGTTTCCCAGCGACCGACGATGTTGAACTCTTTGTCGAGATGCAGATAGCCTCCAGGAGCCTCACCCTTGGCATTTCCAAGGAAGGAAATGATGATTTCCGAGCCCAAACAATGCACCGTATGCGGGCCCGATAAATCTGCCTTGGCCTTGATTTCAGCACCGTCGATGACCTTATGCAACCGCGGCGCACGCGGGTCAGTGGCTGTATCAACGATGTGAAGGTTGTTAGAGCGTACGCCCGGCAGGATCAGGTATTTGCGGGACATCGAGCCGTCGTCGTGACAGGACGAACAGGCGTTCCACCCCATGTGGTGAAGCTCGTCCCCAATCCCCGGCATTTCCAGCCTATGGATTACTTGAGAATAGGTCGAGCTGTCAGGGTCGACATCCACTGTAGCAAGGTAATCAGGTTTCTGGATCCCTGTCCCGGTGTAGATGGCGATCGTGTAGAGTAGCTTTTCTCGGGGGGCTTTGATGGCTTCTTGCGGACTCTTGAAGCCCGGTCCACAGCATTGTCCATCCATCGTATGCTCCTCCCTTGATTCCTTAAATTGTATCGTATATCGAAAACTTGATTATCATAAAGTGAGAAAAATGCATCTCGAACGATTAGCGCTGATTTTGGAAATCGTGGGTCAAAAAGGACGTGCGTCCGTAGCGGATATCTGTGCCCAGTCCGATATACCTAAACCGACGGCCTACAGGCTGGTTCAAGACCTTGTTTTGTCCGGCCTCCTTGAATCACCAACCCGCGGTGAGTTCGCGATTGGGATTAGGCTAAAGCGTATCACGTTGAGCGATCACTCTGACCCCGCTCTTTTGCAAGTGATTGCGCCTGCCCTCTCTGGCGCCGCGAACGACTATGGCGCTGCGTTTTTCTTGTCTCGGCTACGGGGCCATTGGGTTGAGATTATTCATGTGGAGACGCCGCAGACGGGCGTGTCTTTTCTTCATCCAGGTATGGGCAAACGACCAATGCACGCGTGCTCTTGCGCCAAGGCAATCGCCGCCGTGTCGCCTGAGCTGCTGTCTCAAGACCGATTGGATGGGCAGCTTAAGCGGTACACAGATCGCACGATTACAGACCCTAAGGATCTGGCCTCGGAACTCGATGTCATTCGAGCCAAAGGGTATGCCATGTGTGTTGAAGAACTCGAGCGCGGGATCAGTTCTGTCGCAACAACGCTGACTAAGACAGGTGTTGGTGCGACGCTTTCAATCGGCGCTACGGCGTCTCTTCGGGTGTTTACACCTTCGAAGCGAGAAAAGATTGGCCATACACTTACCACAATGTCAAACGAACTTGCACGCGCGCTAGGATGGGGTGAAGCAGATAAAGAAAGGATACCCGCTTAGGTTCATGGGTATCGCAGTGCTGTAGGTTAACGCTATCCAGCAGGACAGGTGTGTTTTGCGACCTTCGCCGCTTTTTGGTCAATGAGGGAGACAAATATGGACGATGCAATGTTTGGTGGGTTCTTCGTGATCAACGTAAAACCTGAGTATCGGCAGCCCTTTTTGGACGCCAGCATCTTCCAAGCGCAAAATGTTGTCAGTGAAGAACCCGAAGTTTTCCAGTTTCATATTATGGTGGATGAGACAAACCCAAATCGTTTCTATTTCTACGAAGTGTTCAGAAACGAAGCCGCGGTCCAGGATCATTGGGAATCTGAAACCTTCAATAACTGGTTGAACACTGTCCGAAAGATGCTGGATGGTGAGATCGAACTTGTTGCCAGGATGCGCTCGCTTTTTCCGACGCCAAAAGGTTTCGAGGCGCAAAAAGCAAGCCTGCTACTATGGTAAAATTGACCGACGTTTAAGATTTTCGTCCGTGCGAGAACATTACGGGTTTTGGTGCTGGTCCGCTTTGGACTCCGAGCAGTCTTTCGCTGCGGTGTGCATCAATGTCCGCTTGCAAGAAAACCAGTGCAAAGCTTGTCAGCCGTCACCCAAAATGTCACCCAGAACAAGGGGTCATCGCTACTAGTGATGCCAGAATGCATCCAGTATTCTGATATTGTTAAGGGAATTTGGTAGCGGAGGAGGGACTTGAACCCCCGACACGCGGATTATGATTCCGTTTACCCCAGATTTTTGAATGCAGTCCTCTATAGTCCGCTGGCGTCCATGACCATCTAGTGTTCACCTGCTTTTTTCCTTATTTACAACGCTAATCATATTGTCCCCCGGATAATTATTGTCTACTGTTGTCCATAACCATCCTTCACAATCCAGTCGATTTTGTCCCCCATGAGTCCCCCAGAGCGATGAAGAAGAAATTGACTAACAGATACCTTGAAAGCCTTACCCCGCCCGAGACGGGGCGTCTTGAGGTGTCTGACACAGAGCGCAAAGGGTTGAGGTTCCGGCTTTCCTCTACTGGCAAGGCAGTATGGATGTATGAAAAACGGGTAAAGGGCGGGCCAAAGCGCAAACATACGCTTGGCCGGTGGCCCAAGCCTGTCGGTCTATCAGAAGCCCGCAAGATGGCGTTGGAGATTGAAGCCGAAGCCGCGCAGGGAATTGACCGCATCGCGAACGCAGAGGCAGAGAGGCGCGAAAAGAAGCGTACGCAGGCATCAACGCTGAACGTGTCGCAGGTGCTGGATATCTATGACACCATCCATCTATCCAGCCTCAGAACGCGCGACGAAAGGCTGCGCCAGTTGTGCCAATCCCTATCTGAGCATCTGGAAAGCCCAATCACTGAATTGACCCGAAGCGATATTCAAAAAGCCGTAGACGCAAAAGCGTCGGCTGGCCGAAAGGCATACGCTAATCGTATTCGGGCTGCGTTGTCTGCGTTTTCAAATTGGGCATGGGTGCGCGGCTACATCTCCGAGAATATAGCTAGCGGTGTAGCAAAGGCCACAATCGAGCATGCACGGGAGCGGGTTCTAACGATTGGCGAGATACGGGCAATCTGGACAGCTACATTTCAGATGGGCCCTGTCTGGGGTCCGGTATTTCGGCTTTTATTGCTTACCTGTCAGCGTAGGGGGGAAATCCTGGGCCTTAAATGGGAGGAAATCACATTCGACACAGCGCGAATGACTAAGCCGGGATCTCAGACAAAGAACAAGAAGCCGCACATAACCCACCTGTCCGAACCGGCCTTAAAAGAATTGAAGGCGCTTCATTCCGAAGACACCGATACCGGCTTTGTGTTTACCACAACTGGCGACACGCCTGTTTCAGGGATTGGCAAGGCAAAAGCGCGACTGGACAAGCTCTTACCGGATGATTTTGAGCATTGGCGGATACATGACATCCGAACCGGATTTGCCACAAAGATGGCTGATGCGGGGGAAAATGAGGCTGTTGTGGATCGCATATTGAATCACTCGGCAACGTCATCGGCCCCGACACTAGTTGGGCGCGTTTACAATCAGGCCCAGCTACTGGATCAGCGCGCCGTAGCATTGGACAAGTGGGCAAAACTGGTGACGCAGGAAAGCGCCGACGTGATTGAGATAGGAAGGTAGCGGAATGTTTAACCCTATTGGATATGTATCCCTCTATGAAATTGCCACCGAGTACCGCAATGCTGGCATCGGGTGGGAAGATTTCTCCAATCAGCTTGGCCAAGTTGGGTCGGTTGAGATTTTCAATCCCGGTGAACAGCCGGTGCAGGTCTCGCTTGATTTACTGCGCATGATCCAGTGGGGTGAACGAATGGAGTTTGCGTTCATAGACGCAGGCTCAGGCGTGATATCACTCGCTAAGATTAGGGACGCGGCAAAAGGGATGGAGCCTGAGCTGTTTGTCGGTGTCTTAATTCTGTTTGCCACGGATCAGGCCAACCTGACAGGGCACCCAATACCCTTAGACTTTGCAGAGAAGTTAGAACCCTTCGAAGGGCAGCAAATAATTCTGCCTGAGACTGAAGCAGACAAGCTCATAATCGCGCTTAAAAATATCAGCACGAAATCACAGCGAAACGCGACCCTGTTGCGCGAAGACGTTGAGCGCGACTATCAAATCTGGCTAAACCAATTCCCCGGGCGCAACCCAACCGAGGCCCAGCGAGACGAATGGTATAAAGGCTACGGGGTTCCTCGGACGCGTGAGAGAGAGTTGTGGAAAAGGTTTAAGCCTGAAGACGGCTCTAAGCCCGGTCGCCCACTCAAGACCCCCTAAAAATAAAAACCCCGCCAAAAACTGTCCATTGCTGTAAACGGCGGGATTGGCGGGGTTTCCGCGACGTTTTCGGCGGGAATAACGCCTGGCACCCTGTGTTCATCGAAGCAACACGGAGGTGAGCAAGATGGGTGAAAATGCTATCATCAGGTCCTATAACATCGAACTGTGCACAGAACATACGGTTAGGCCCAGAGCCACGGATGTGAATGGCGCAGTCCGCTATACCGGCATGTCTCGCGCAACTCTGTATGCGGAGATGAAGGCGGGGATTTTGAAGTTCGTCAAAATAGGCGGCGCTACTCGTTTGGAGTACAGCGAGTTGGACCGTTGGTTTGAGGCGAAATCAAAGGAGGCAGCCGCTTAAACGAGACCCGCACCCAGGAACAGGGCGCGGGCGGCAAACAATTGCGGCTGGTGGAATAGTTGCGATTGTAACCGTTTGTCGCCCTTGGTGCAACAACCAAGGAGCAGAAAATGAGTACTGAGCAGAAACCAGACTTTGAACTTCCTCTAGCAAACGCGCTTCGCGTTTATCGCTGGGCAGACCTTCCCAACCTTACGGCCCCTGCCCTTTACCGGGTGACTGATCCGGGTCAGGAACCGCGCGAAATCCATGCATCCAAGCACAAGCGCCAAGTCCTTGAAGGACTGATGCGGTCGCCACTCTACGCGGCCAGCTACTGCCGCCTGTCGGATCAGGTTCTGCCCCTGCGCCGCGATGACGGCGTGAATATCGAGTGCAAGATGTACCGAGGCGATGCAGACACCGGACGCCAGAAATTTGGCATCTATGTTCTGGTATCGCAGGTCGAGCTGATTTCAGAACGCGGAGTGGCGTCATGAGAACCCGCGACCTTCAGATAACGACCCTTCGCCGCAAGCACGGCCTCTCAGAAGCCGCTGCACGCATCGTCGCAACGCTGTACTACGGGGAGAGCCGCTAATGGCCCTCATCACCCAGATCCCCAAAAACAGTCGTGAGGAATTCCGCGTCAGCCGAGACGGCTTTCAAGGGCATGACCTCATAAACACCCGCGTGTTCTTCGTCTCAAAGGACGGAGAGATGCTGCCGGGTAAGCAAGGCGTCGCCTTCAAGGCGGAATTGCTGCCTGAGTTCATTGATGCGCTCAGCAAGACGGAGGCTGAATAGATGGGGCGCGACAAGAAAAACGAGCGCCGTGGCGAACACTGGACCAAGATGGTGCGAAACATGATGGAGGAGCCCGCTTGGCAGGCCCTCTCGTCCTCTGCGCAGGCTCTGTACCCCTGGCTCAGGCTGGAATGGCACGGAGCGGACAACAATAACAACGGCAAGATTTGCTTGAGCGTCAGACAAGCCGCTGAACGTCTAGGCGTGTCTTGCAACACCGCCGCCAAAGGGTTCCGGGAGCTTCAGGCAAAAGGCTTCATTGCCGTTACCCGCCCGCCCAAACTTGGCACCAGTGGCGTCGCATCATCTCCGCTGTTCGAACTAACCGAAATTTCTTTGCCCACCGCGCAAGGGGAGTCAGGCCGCAGATTGTACAAGCAGTGGTCTGAAGGGGCAGATTTCCCGGTCGTTAAAGCCCCGATTCACAACCCGACAGGCAAGGGCGGAAAAACAAAACCCTGTCTTAAAAACTGCGACGAGACCGTCGTAGATTTTGCGACGAGAAAAACGGAGGCGACGCAATAAATGCGACGGGCCGTATCAATATTTGCGACGAAAACACCCGATTTCGGCAAGTCCTCCGTCGCAATATTTAAGACATCCTTAATCTACCAGGGGGTCTGGGGGAAACAGGCACCTTCTGCACCAACAATCCAACACAGCGAGGCATGAGCAATGAAGAGCGAGAGCAAACAGAAAACGCATACCGAGAATGAACCCGCTTTGGACGACACGGGCTCGACAGGAACGGATCTGGAAGTCGGCAAGAGAGAAGCAACTGAAGCAGAGTTGGCCGTCATCAACGCTGTGCGTGCCGACAAGCGCGCGCAAGTCAGGGCACCGGCTTTGAACATGGATTTCGACGAGGAAACCCGAGAGGTTTTTGTTGAGCATGAGGGCTTGGACGGCATGTCGGGCGCGGCTCTGACAATGCATGAACTAGGATCTTCAGACCTGCGTTTCTATGAAGGCATCATGAGCCACATCGTCCCACTCGGTGACGGTGATAAGACGATATCCGACACAGCTTCCAACTTCGTGCTGTCTGTTGTCGCAAACATTCAGCCAAAGGATCAAATTGAAGCGATGCTTGCCGTTCAGATGGGTACAGTACACCAAGCCACAATGGTAATGGCACGGCGCTTGAATCATTCGAAACATATCGCGCAACAAGATGCAGCCGAACGCGCTCTCAACAAACTGGCACGTACCTTCACTAGCCAAGTTGAAACGTTGAAACGGTATCGTTCAAAGACGGATCAGACCGTTCGTGTTGAACGGGTTGAAGTGAAAGAAGGCGGGCAGGCAATTGTCGGCGATGTCCACCACGGGGGGCGGGGCAATGAAAAAAGGTAACACCAACCCCATGGAAAGGGCTCACGCCTCGCCACGTTGCACGGCGAAGTCAAAACGCACCGGACTTCCCTGCAAAAACCCTGCGGTAAAAGGCTGGACGGTGTGCCGTATGCACGGTGCAGGCGGTGGTCACGGTCCTGGCAAAGCCAATCCGGCCTACAAGCACGGTATGCGCACCAGAGAAGCTCAAGAGATGAGGAAAGATATCAACGAGCATGTACGGATGGCGCGCGCTTTGGAGGCGCTCGCAGGACATGAGCGTAAAAAGTGAGCCTACTTTGCGACGCGCCCCACTCGCACCCCCTCATTGAAATCGCTAATCCCCATCACGGCGCGCCGCGCCACCTTGATAGCTCGGCGATGTGTTCTAATTTCGGCTGGTACATGGAAACTAATGTCGTCGAGCGACATTCTAAGAAAGTAATCCGCTTTTTCGTTCATCTTTCGAGGGCTTCGTGGGGCGACACGCCGCACTAGATAACCCCCTCAAATCCAGTTGGAAAAACTAGAAAATGCTAAAATCAAGACATGCCGCCCACATTCGCAGGGTCGCATTGTGGCAAAATTGTGTCCACGATTCATTGTGAAACTTACCGTTCCCAACTGGGAAACAAAGCGTTTCGCCCTATTGTGAGTCATTACGAGAATCCCCCAATTTGGGAGGCCAGCGTAGTATACCACATGTAGCCCGCTATATTCAGCCCGCTATAAATGGGGGGGGGTGGCAGACCAACTGTCAGAAGGTGACGAATTCTAAGTCATCACTCCGGTTTAGTCGGATGTCGGCTCTGAGCCCATTTCGACCGTTACTGCACTTTACTTAAACGACAGTTTTGTCGGAAACACCGACATTATCAGGATCCACTTAGCGCGTAACTTCCGTCTTTACGGTGCACTTCACGCCCACTGAGCGGAGGGTTGAAGACGCAGACAAGCCGCAGATCAGTATCTGTAGCTCGCACCAGGTGTCGGTCATTTTGATCCAAAGCATAAAGGGTGAAGGGCTCAAGAGAATCCCAGGTTTCGTCGTTAGACGCTCTGATCTGGCCCTTGCCCTCGATACAATAACACGCCTCTAAATGATGGGTGTATTCAAGCTCAAGCACGGTGCCCTTTGTGATGATTGTATCCGTCAGTGAAAACCCCATTCCATCAGAGGCAAGTAACAACCTTCTGCTATTCCACCCCGGACCAGAGACGTCTCGATCCGTGCCGAGAATATCTTCGAGAGACTTAACAATCATACTTCATCGCCTTGTTTCTATCGTACTGCACGGTTCATCCCGCCGTCGGACAAGATGCTCTGACCGTTGATGTATCGGGCTCCTTCGCTTGCAAGAAACACGCACGCTTGTCCAATTTCTTCGAATGTTGCGGGCCGCTGAGCAGGTATTTCCCGACGCGCCCGTTCTGAAAGGTTCACGTTCTCACAGAACCCGGGGAGCAGGTTGTTCATGCGAATGTTGTGCCTTGCATAACGATCCCCGTAAAGCTTTGAGAAACTGTGCAGAGCGCCACGCAACATGCTCATGGGATAAGGTGCCCGTGGTTCGACCGCATTCATGGACGAGATGTTTACGAAAGCACCGCCGCCTTGTTCGATCAGTATCGGCGTGACGATACGGGCAAGCTTGACGACGTTCAGCACGTACATGTCCAGGCTTTCGTGCCACAGCTCGTCGCTAAGTTCCAAAAGTGGCCCGTCAAAATCAGGATCGAAACCGACCGTCTTGATGGCTTCTGGCACTGTACCACCGTGGCCCATGTTGCTGACAATGGCGTCGATCCGACCATACTTACTCATGGTGTCGTCGATCATCGCCTGCAAATCAGCAACATCCAGCACAGAACCGCGATGACCAATGCCCCCAAGTTCCTCAGCCAGTTCAACTGAGCGATTGGAGGGGGACATCAGCGAGACCTTGTAGCCTGCCTTTGCCATCTCAATGGCGCATCCCCGGCCGATGCCCTGTCCTGTCCCTGTCATCAGCGCGACTTTGAGTTCGGGCATAGTGTTTCCTTTCCTTGAGCATGCAGTGTGTGAGATTTAATGAGCTGAAGTCATTGTAACTATCAGGAACCAATTGAACCTATCGAGTTTTGGGAACATTGTTGTTAGTTTTTCTCACATGCCGGAAAACCTCAGACACCTTCGCGCCCTTCAGGCTTTCGACGAAACTGCAAGTCATTCCAGCCTGACCAAGGCCGCGGATGTGTTGAACGTCACCCACGGGGCAATCAGCCGTCAGATCAAGTTGCTGGAACTGCATCTTGGCGTGACACTCTTTCATCGCCGCCCCAATGGCGTTGAACTGACCAAGGCTGGCGAACGTCTTCATCAATCCACACGCGGGGCATTTTCCGCATTGCAACTGGGTGTAACAGAGGTGAAGCGACTACATCACCGCCAGTCGATTACCGTGTCTTTGAGCACATCTTTGGCGCTTAAATGGCTTGTCCCGTTGCTGAGTTCGTTTCGGCAAGAACATCCGGGTATCGCATTGTTGCTGGACACAAATGACGCCTTCGCGGATTTCGATACGTCCGAAGTTGATGTTGCCCTTCGTTTTGGGGAGCCCGGTTGGGATGGGTTATATCATGAGCAAATAAGGCAGGAGGAATTGATTGTCGTGGCCGCGCCGTCCCTTGCTGAAAACACACGGCTGCCAATGCCGGCCGAGGAAGTGGCGGACCTGCCATTGCTGCACGATGCCTTCAACGTCGGATGGGAAAGCTGGGCCGCACAAGTTGGGCTGAGCGCTGATCGGATCAACTCGCAGAGCATCAAGTACGTAGACAGCGCTGTTCTTTTGGAGGCAGCGATTGACGGTCAGGGCGTCGCGCTGGCAAGACATCTCTTGGCAGAGAGGGATTTAAGACTTGGTCGATTGATCCGCCTCGGCGAAAGTCATGTTCCGTTGAATCGTGGACTATACTTCGTCTGCCGACCGGGCGATCAGGAACGGGTCACGGTTAGAATTTTCAAGAAGTGGCTTATGTCGGTTTGAGTTTTGGGCTCCATTCAAGGTCCTGTAAAAGCCGCCATTAGTTCACGCGTTGCAGATGTCGGCTTTGTCCGCATTACTGCCGTTAGTCTCGTCACCTACCATCAAAAAGCTCACCACACGTTCCACCTGGTTTGCTAAGCTTGCTCAATGTGCGGACGACTCGGCAGACCCGAAATGACATGGGCGGAGCTTTACGCTCTGCAGAACTGGATCGTGAACGGCGTTCCAATCCCAACTGAACGTGACCCCAACGCCCAAGACCTGTCCATGAGCTGGAACGTAAAGCCAACTCAGATGCTGGATATGGCGTTTATCAACGACGACCGACTGATAAGCTCTACGGCGCGCTGGTGGTTTGTGCCACACTGGTTCAAGGAAGACGTTAAGCAGTGGAAACCGACCACCTTCAACGCGAAGATAGAAACGGCACATAAACTGGGCTCATTCCGAGTCGCATGGAAGAGCAGCAGGTGCATTATCCCAGCCAGCTTCTACTATGAATGGACAGGCCCTAAGGGGGCTAAGCAGCCATGGGTTATCAAAACGGATACCAATGATCCATGCATGTATTTCGCAGGCCTCTATTCGCGCCTCTCATCTGGTCTGAACACCTGTACAATTCTCACGCGGCCTGCCTTGCATCAAATCGAACACATCCATGCTAGGTCGCCGGTTATTCTGACGAATGAAAACCTGATGCCGTGGATGACGGGCGAGATTGACCACGACGAAGCGCAGGAACTTGGAACCGAATGGGAAGGACGGATGCGCTATCACATGGTCGCCCCGATTGGTCGCGACGATGACGGGCCGGAATTAATCGACGTTATCGAGGCGTAATGGCCACACGCAGCAGATCCCCGAAGAAAGCAGCGGATGAAAAGTATTTCCCTATCAAAGTTCGTGTGCTCGTTCCCGAGGAAGGGTTCGGCCACAATCTCTATGAGATGCACACTTGGCTGAATGACCGTGCTGGGCGAGGCCGCTGGGGCTGGAACGCTGACAACGTACTATCTCGCGGCGCTCGGGATGCAGTGTCGTTGTATCTTCTCGATGCCCGTTTAATTGTTCCGTTGACCGAGACCTTCAATTTGGAACTTGCTCAAGGTGAGGCAGACCTGTGTGGCGAAGGATCATTCAAGCTCATGACTGCGATAGTCGCTCGATGAAAGTGCCTAGCTGAAAACTCCCCTACCCCCTCAATAGAGAGGGGCTGGCTAAGACCTCATCATCCAGCCCCTCACCACCTTCACTCTCAATCATTTGTGAGACGGTGGGTTCTTCCCCTACTCCCGAACCGGGAGGCCTGCACAGTATAGCACAAACAGCCCGTCATATTCAGCCCGCTATTAATGGGGGGTGCGCGATGGCTTTGGTCGGCTAGGAGCACCAACTCAGAAAAGACTTATTCAATTGTATATAAAGGAAAAACTAAAGATTGTTGACTCATTGGCCGTTCTATTCGTAGCTTTAGGATAGTTTTTTATGCTTTTGTTTGGTGGTTCAATGGTTAACTCGGTTCGCGCACTATTACCTTTTTCGATGACCTCAATCGTTTTGGCTGCAGCATTTAGTACTGCTAGTTTTGCTCAAAGTTTTGGTATCCCCAACGGGTCGGCCTCTATCAGTTCAGACGGTAGAATTTCTGGGAGTTGGATGGAGGTTAACCCGGTTCCCGGTTTTCCTGATGAGACAGACTCCGGGTCTGTTCGCGGTCGAATTGACCGAAATGGTAATATTTCAGGGAACTTCTCTGGAACCGAGAATAACAACGTCGCCCTTCCCGATGGTTCTGTTGTCAGTGTTCCTGAAAACTATTCTGGAAATTTTTCAGGACGAATAGACCGTAATGGGAATTACTCAGTGAGGTGGGGAGGCCCCGAACCTGGATCAAGGTCCGGGCGTATCTCAGGGTTCAGCCTTCCAGGTTCTTCAAGATCAGGGCAATCTAACGACGAACAAAATCAACAACAAGAAAGCCCTTTTGATCAAAATACAGATAATGAGAATCCGGAGGATGTTAGCTTGGAGGATGTCGCTGCGGAACTAGAGAGGTATTTAGAGAGTGAGAACAATTCGAATGCGCAGTGTCAAGGATAGTTGTCGTCGGGAGGTTAACCAGTGACTCAAGTAAATACGGCGTTAGTTGGGGCTGCAGTAATCGGACTGGGGGCTTGCGCGTTAGATCAAAATACCCGCCCCAATGATGTTGAAGAGGTACTGGGCAGACCAGCAACAAAAGAAGATTTTCGATTCAGCCCTACCTTCACATTCGAAAAACCAAAGCAATCTAAGAATGATGTCCGGTTCTTCTGGTCCCCGACGTGTGGGTATTCATCACGCTCTTTTTCAGAGAAAGTGATACCTCTAGTCAACGATAGCTCGTTTAAACGTGAGAACAATTTTACTGCGCTTCAACTGGCCAGAAACAAACTGGATGAAGATATCTACGCACGCATGAATAGCTACGACGATTACCCCAGGCTTGCGATTCTCGTGCTTAGAATAAACGAACAAAATGGTGTTCTAAAGGACGTATCAACCATCGATAGGATTGCTGTGGCATTTGGAATCAAAAAGAGGCAACCACCCAATTGGAGCAACCAAAACGCAGAACTCGAATTTTCAAAACTAGCTATTCAGAATCTTACAAGTTATGCGAAATCGATTGGAATAGAAGAAACACCATCCTGGTTTGTTGGTAGTGAATTATTGAGTGTTTGAGGTGCTGGAATATGAATAGAAGAAAAATGCTTTATCTAATATCTACTAGCATGTGTTCTACCTTGATTGCGTCCATACCCAATGAAGCGCTTGCTTCAGGATGTGCATTGAATCAGAACGCAGGAGCCGAGGACTACAAACCGACTAACGTGTTGCTTTCCGGCGCTATTGTAACCGCGATTGGCCTTATCGCTGGGACAGGCTTAGCGGCAACAATACTCATAAGCGCCGGAGTATTCATTTTTGTGGCCGGAGTAGCACTCGCTATCTACCAAGCGAGAGGTGGGGCTCCAAATCCACTTACAGATAACATTGAACAGTTCAGATAGATTGGGCTAACGCTTGGTCGAAGTGATTTCGTGACCGGAGTAACAGCGTAGCTTGATTCCGCTACTCTCAGCCTGTGCGGTGCTGACGCGGGAGCCCAGCACTGCTTTGAGAATTAACGAACAAGAACTCATCCGTGAGAAGTAGAGGTTGCGCCGTTCCCGACACTACCGTTTTTGCCTTTGACCTTGTTTTTGCGGCAACGGTCCTGACAGTTGCTTTTCGTTGCTCGATTTCGTTGAGCAGGAAGAACACTGCTGCAGGCTTCCCCACAAGTTCTCTCGGAATAACAATGCTATCCACTTTTATGTCCTTCTGAGAAATGCCCACCATCGCAACCGAACTCCGCTTGCCTGAAGCTACCCTAGGTTGAAAAGAGGCAAAATTGTGGCAACGAAACTGTGTGATAGATTTGGGCAGTTAGTCGCTTACAAAATACTGCTGTTGAGGTGCAATTACGCTGACGAAGAGTGGTCAAAGAGCCACCTATTTCTTAAATAACGTGCAGATGTTCCCCTCGCGTTCCTGTCTGGATTGGGGTGTTATGATACCTTAAGTCAGACGACCATTGACGGACAAAAGGCGATGTTTGACCCAGTACTTAGCGGGATACTTGCCGCAAGCATGCAGAGGGCAAAGGAGGAACGAGAGGTTTATCGTTGGCTGCACAGCGACCGCTCCAAACCACTGCCGCCCGAACTTAAAGCTCGTCTGGTGAAAATGGAGGCTGAGCAATTCGGTGATGAACTTGCGGCCAAAGCCATGGACGAAATAGCAACAAATTACATGCCGCAGGTGATGCAATGAGCAGACTAGACCACTCGATTATTTTGGCGGGCAGACAGCCCAACATCGTCAACGCTTTGCCCAGCTTGCGATGTCGCCCGATAGCGAGGCCGGGGAGCACGATGCATACTTACATTTGGCCGGAAGCGATGGAGAACCAGACGCTTGGATAGAAGGATATAAAGGTTCGAAGAATGGCGGCTTTTATAACCTATGATGATAGCGGGGACATAAATTACCGGTCTCTGCAATAGGAGTTACTCCGTTACACCACTGCTTTAGAATTGTTTATTTTGGACCACAAGCCGGTAATACCTGCTGCCAAATTCGGTGCCCTCGTCTCTAGTCAAAACCTGCTAATTGGCGAATATCCGTAGCCTTGCTGCAAAGCGACCGGGTTCCCGCCTATAGCGTTAGTCTAGCCACTGGGCGGTCTCGATCAGTTTCATAAAATAGCTTGCCGAATGAAATCTAAGCGAAATAAGAATTAGGTGCTTTTCGCTTCAATTCCAAAGGAGAAGTCTGTGAACGCGCATGAGAGACTAAATGACATGATAGCCGAGTTGGTTGGATTACAAGGACACTGGCAAACAATCGCACAGGCTGAACAAGAGGCGCATGAACAACAAGATCAAACCCGCGAAGCACTAATACGTTCAAGCAGAGGCAAGCTCGAAAAGGACTTGATTAAGATTTGGTCCCAGATCAGAGGCTACAAACATGAGGCCGATATCTCTGTCAGACAAATTCAGAAGGGTGGAGTTTCAACAGATGAAACCGACCTTGGCAAACAAGGAGACGTTGCTTTCCAGCTGCCTGATGGGAAACGAAAAGTGTTTCAAGCCAAGTCGTTTTCTGGAACGGACAATAGCCCTCTCAATGGCCACATTAAAAAAGCCTGTTCACAACTCTTTGGTTCAAATCCAAACGAGATCCCTGCGGCTGGAGCACAGCTAATTGCCGAGATTGATGTGCATTCTGGCAAGGCATATTGGCCGTATAAGAATTCAACGTACCTAAAAGGTAAGCTTCATAAGCTGAGCAAAGCGATGATTGGGAAACAGGCGGCAGACATAATTGAAAGGCTGATGAATGAGGGACTAGACGTCGCTCTTGATGCGATCAAGAAAAGGGCAATAGCTCATGGGGTGGACGGAAAGCTTGCACAGGATGAGCTGATCCACAGACTCAAATCCTCCGTCATAGCGGTACGCGTTAAGTACAAGAAGCAACTTCAAGGCGATGTCTTGGGGTACCAAGAGAAAGAAGTATACAGGAGCACTGAGGGTCCCGTAGTCTCAATTGCCGCTTTAGCGCAGATACAGGGTGGTCACGTCAAAATTACAAAAACTAAAGTAAAATGAGCGCCTTCAGCAATACACTTGATGGCAGCTGAACTGAGTAGTCTGATCATGAGTTTTCTCTGAACGAGTTTCGAGCCACCGCAGCACAGCCTTCGGCCTCTCGCCCTTATCTCCGCTTGTCGGGTTGGTGAGCCCTTGTGCCCGTGCCCAGATCCGAAATCCGGGGATCCACAGACAACCCTCTGATACCATAGGCTGAATCACCCGGCAACACCTACCTTATCGGGATCAACCTCCAACAAGGTTTCGCGCCCAAACACAGCCACCTCAACTCTAAGTCGGTGAACCTGGCAAGACACCATATTCGGGCCACCTTTTTATAGTGGCGGAAAAATGGGGGTTGGTTCGTCTCTCACAAGGACTTGGGTGCGAATCCGGCAGAAGGGATCAAATCGCGTACCTTGTCCCCCATATGTCCCCCCAGAAGCTAGGCCAGAGAGTGCAAGCGGCACCAACGTTAATGTAAGTGATTGATTTTAATGGTAGCGGAGGAGGGACTTGAACCCCCGACACGCGGATTATGATTCCGCTGCTCTAACCAACTGAGCTACTCCGCCACGAGTGAGAGGCGATGTAAGCGACGGACCGGAGAGGGTCAAGAGGGAAATGAGGGTCTGATGGGATTCTTTGTGTGCGCTTTCAGTGAGGGTTTTGTTTTGTCATGTCGGCGTGGGTCATGCCGGCGATCTGGCGGATGAAACGTGCGCAGATATCAGGCTCTGTGATCAGGATCATGTGACCTCGGTGTTCCAGTTTTTCGAAGGTGAGGCCGAATTTCGTCATTGATGCACCGTGTGTCTCAGCCGACAGGATCGGATCTTCGGTGCCGAACAGGATGCCTCCGGGCGTTTTCAGATCACTGTATCGTTGGGTTAATTCACCCATGCTGCTTTCTACGCCGATGACGTCTTGCGACGCGGTTATGAAGGCCGAAGGTCGCAGGCCCAGAGCGCCCCCGGCGCGGTTTAGAAAATCGGCAGGCGCGGGTTCGGGGGCGAAGACATCTTTCAGGACCAGCGGTGCTGTTTTACGGGCCATCGGGACGGCGATGGTGTTTCCGATCAGGCTACGCAACCAATCCGTGCTGATTTCCAGTGACTTAAAGACGGCAGGCGGTTCGGGCATCTGCTGCGTGAGAGGGGCCAGAAGTGCCAGTGCCGAGATAGTGTCGGGATAGTCCAATGCCATTTCCAGCGATAGCGCTCCGCCAAGCGAATGGCCAACCAGTATGGCCTGGTCGACGTTCTTGGTTTCCAGAAACGCTTGGATCATCCGGGCCTGTTCAGGCAGAGCGGCCAGCGCAGCGGTATCACGGGTTGAATAACCGCAGCCTGGTCGGTCGACCGCGAGAACGTGATAGTCCTCTGCCAGATCATCCATCAATGCGTATGTAAAGTGCTGCAATTGGCCCGAGAGGCCGTGGATCATGACAATGGTCGGGTTGGCGGGGTCGCCCTTTTCGACATAGTGGATGCTACCGCCTCGAACGGGCACGATTTGTCCCAATTGTGGCACCATCTCGATCCCTTGACGGGTCAGGTGGCGCGTCCAGAGGTTCATGCACAGCAGGAAAGCCGCCAGCAGCAGGACAATCGTCAGCAGGATCGACATCATGGGTCTCCGATTGTTTCTCTTACAGAATGGTATTGTTCGAGCCCGGATCGCGCCATGCGTTTTCTGAACTCGGACACAGTGCCCGGCCACAGCGTTGTATTGCGCCCCTCAGCGTCCTGATACCAAGAGGTGCAGCCACCTGATTGCCAGACGCTTTCGAGGTGACGGTCCTGCATCTCTTTCGTAAACGCCGCCTGTTTGTCGGTTTTCGGGGTGATGGTGCGAAGACCACCCTCCTGCATTTCTGTTAGAACACGACCTATATGAGCCACCTGTGCTTCGATCATAAGCACGACAGAGTTGTGCCCCAGCCCGGTATGCGGGCCGAGTAACATGAAGAAATTAGGAAACCCGGCAATTGCGGTGCCAAGGTTGGCCTGCATACCCCCTGACCAGGCCTGTTTCAGTGTCCGATCATTGGTTCCAGTTATGTTGAGATTATCGACCACATCAGTGACATGGAATCCGGTTCCCCAGACCAGAACATCAGCGATGAACTCGCGGCCGTCACCCGCGATGATGTGACCTCCGTCGATCCTGGAGACGGCATGCGGCACCACATCCACGTTGTTTCGTGCCAGTGCCGGATACCAGTCATTTGAGCTGAGGATGCGTTTGCATCCAATTGTGTAGTCAGGCGTCAGCGCGGCTTTCAGGTCTGGATCGGTGATCGCGCTGTCCAAGGCCTGGCGCCACATTTTCATTGCAAAATCGACAGCCCGCGGTTCGCCCCGAAACACGCGATGACGAAACTCAAACAGCATATAGATCAGTTGGCGCCGGATGCGGGGCAACACTGGGAAGTACCGATACAAGCGGCGCACCCATGGTGCAATCGGGCCGTCCGGGCGAGGCAGAACATAGGGCGCGCTGCGTTGGAAGATGGTGACCTGCGCCGCAGTTTTAGCGATCTCGGGGACGAACTGAACGGCTGAAGCTCCAGTACCGATCACAGCCACTCTTTTACCAGCTAGCGAGACGTCGTGATCCCATTCTGCGGAATGGAAGCTAGGGCCGGGAAAGCTGTCAGCGCCGGGGATTTGCGGGATGCGCGGCACGTGCAGCGCGCCGATAGCCGAGACCAGAAACCGCGCTGACCAATGGTTGCCGTCCGCTGTCACGACCTGCCATCGCGCACCATCCCACCGCGCAGATTTGAGTTTCCGATGAAATTGACAGAGTTCGTACAGCCCCTCATCCTGCGCGATTTTCTGTAAATAGGATTGGATTTCGGCGCCACCTGCATAGGCGCGGCTCCAATCCGGGTTCAGATGTGTCGCCATCGAGTAGAGATGCGAGGGGATATCGCAGGCGACGCCAGGATAAGTATTTTCTCGCCATGTACCGCCGATGTCGGCTGCTTTCTCCAATATGACAATATCTGCGATGCCGCGCTTTCGCGCCTCAATTGCCATAATTAACCCGGAAAAACCTGCGCCGATGATAAGCATATCTGTTTGCTTCGTCATCCTTCGGCCTCCTCCGTTGGCGCTCCACTTAGCTGATCAGATGATAATGGTCGCAAACGCATTTTGAACAGAGTGCCGTTTGGTCAACCACTCCCGCTTAGAATGGCAGCTGAGGGCCGTGGAAGCAGATCAAGCATGCGAATAATGCTGTTTCGACAGGCAGGGCCGACCCAATCAGGTGGGTAAAAGGCTGCAGGCAGGTCCGGTTGGCGCAGCACCACACGCCGCCATCGATGCACCAGCAGAGTCCGTAATGTGGCGCTCTGCAATGGTGTTGGTGTCCATTCCTCGGGGTGAGTTTTTGCTGCGTTCTGGACTGCAGTTAGCAATGCCCGGCACGAAGCGCGCAGCTCGGGTGGGCATAACCGATCCTGAATCCACTTCGGGGCTGTTTGCGGCGAGATATCCAGCGCAAGTAATCCTTCCGCCTGAAGCGGAGCCGCACCTGCCCTCATTGCTATGTTGCGTCCGATTGGAATGTAGTCATCGCTGAGCATTACATCCTCAAGCACCTGCGTACCCGTTCCGTCCTCGGCAATCAGCAGATGCCAATGTTCAACAGGCGCCGAGTCACGCGCATAAATGCGCGGTGTGACGGCCGCTGATTGGGTTCTGCCAAATTCCGAGAGTACATGACGTGAAACGCGACCGATCCGGTCGCTCTCGATCCAACCATCCTTGCGCAATCGGTGGAGCGCCACCCGGATCGCTTCGGGTTTGATGCCCATCGGTTCAATGATCTGAGTCAGCGCGCCGCCTGAAATCTGCGCGCCCGGTTCCTGTGCCATATCTCCGAACAAAGAGACAATAATCGACCAGACCCGCTGGTCTTGCGGATCCACTAGATCGGCTACGGCCGTTTCGAACCATGAGCTTTGATTGGTCATGGGACCAGTTTAACCCATTAGGCCCAATAAGAAAAACAGGTTACGCTACCGAGTTAGCGGGCATTCATAGTCAAAAGTTCGTATTCTGCGACCGGCTCGTCATCCTGATTGGTCAGGGACACGTGCCAGCGAACCTCGCCATAATCGTCATTGCGTGGGGTTTTCTGCTTGACCGTCAAACGCACTTTGATGCTGTCCCCGGCGACGACCGGCTTCATGAACCGCAACCCGTCCAACCCGGTATTGGCCAACACCGGCCCCTCGTTCGGTTCAACAAACAAGCCAGCCGCGAAGCTGAGCAACAGATAGCCATGCGCTACGCGACCGGGGAAGAACGGATTTCGTGCCGCTGCCTCCTCGTCCATATGTGCATAAAAGGTATCGCCGGTGAAATTGGCGAAGTGTTCGATGTCCTCCAACGTGATTACGCGCGAGGCTGTGTGCAGCGTCTCTCCGACCTGCAACTCACCGAATTTACGGGTGAACGGATGTGCCGGACCTTGGATTTCAGGTGACCCAGTAACCCATTTAGTTCCGATACTGCTGAGCATTCGCGGTGAGCCCTGAATGGCGGTGCGTTGCATATAGTGTTTCACACCGCGCACGCCGCCCATTTCCTCACCGCCGCCCGCGCGGCCGGGCCCGCCATGCACCATATGCGGAAGAGGAGAGCCGTGGCCGGTCGATTCTGCCATCGAATTGCGGTCGTTGATGTAAATCCGCCCGTTATAGGCCGCGGCCCCCATCACCACATCCCGCGCAACCTCAGTGTCGTGGGTGATCAGTGAGGTGACCAGAGACCCCTGCCCGCGATTGGCCAGTGCCACAGCATGATCCAGATCGCGGTAACCCATCAAGGTTGAGACCGGGCCGAACGCCTCGGTATCGTGCACGCGCTGCGCCTTGTCGGGGTCAGCGCAGTGAAACAGCATCGGAGGGACGAATGCGCCAGTTTCAGGGCCGTGCAGGTCGAACGCGTCGGGGTTTCCGTAAACCCGCTCAGCCTCTTGCCCGATCAGGTTGGCCTTTTCCAAAACGTCTGCTTTTTGTCCGTTCGACACAAGTGCGCCCATGCGTGTGGTCTCGGCCCGCGGATCGCCGATGGTGATCTTCGCCAACCGCTCCGAGAGCGCGGAAATCACGGCGTCGACCTGACTATCGGGCGCGATGATGCGTCGGATAGCGGTGCATTTCTGGCCCGCCTTGGTGGTCATTTCACGAGAGACTTCCTTAACGAACAGATCGAATTCCGGCGTGCCGGGCTCTGCATCCCGGCCGAGGATTGAAGCATTCAAGCTATCCTGCTCAGCAACGAACCGGACTGAGTTCTGCAAGATCGCAGGTGTCTGGCGTAGCTTCAACGCGGTGTTCGCCGAACCGGTGAAGCTGACCACATCCTGACAGCTTAAGTGATCGAGCATATCTCCCAACCCGCCTGACACCAATTGCAGCGCACCGGCGGGCAGGATGCCACTGTCCAGAATTATCCGCACGGCCAGTTCGGTGACATAACAACTATTGGTGGCTGGTTTCACGATGGCAGGAACGCCCGCCAAAAGTGTTGGAGCGAGTTTCTCCAACATGCCCCATACCGGGAAATTGAACGCGTTGATGTGGACCGCAACACCCTGCAGAGGGGTGCAGATATGTTGCCCCAGAAACGTGCCGTTGCGCGACAGTTGCTCGATATCTCCATCCAGGTAGACCTGCGCGTCGGGCATCTCGCGCCTACCCTTGGAGGCGAAGACAAACATCGTGCCGATGCCACCGTCGATATCGATCAGGTGGTCCTTCTGCGTGGCACCCGTTTCAAAGCTCAGATCGTAGAGCGCCTGTTTATGCGCTGACAGCTCTTGCGCCAGCGCTTTGAGCATCCGGGCACGGTCGTGGAATGTCAATTTACGTAGGGCTGGGCCACCGGTGTTGCGTGCATAATCAAGCATCGCCTGCACGTCGAGCGCCGTGTTGCCAGCGCTGGCAAACGGTGCGCCGGTGATGGCGGATGCGATGGTGCGTGCGCCTTCTCCGGGCGCGACCCAAGTGCCAGCGGCAAAGCTGGAAATCTGATGCAGGGACATGATGTTCTCCTGTTTGATGAGGCGGGGCTCAGTGCCCCAGCGCGCCCATTTGCTCCGGCAGATACAGCACCACGATGGGCACCAGCACGATCAGCGCAAGGCGGAAGATATCGGCAACCCAGAATGGTGTGACGCCGCGAAAGATGGTGCCTGTCGAGACGTCGCCCACCACCCCTTTCAGGATGAAAACGTTCAGACCAACGGGTGGGGTGATTAGCGAGATTTCGGTAACAACCACAACGACGATGCCGAACCAGATTGGGTCATAGCCCAGAGACGTGACCAGCGGGAAGAAGATCGGAACCGTCAGCAACAGCATCGAGAGAGATTCGAAGACGCAACCCAGAATGATGTAGATACCAAGGATCATCAGGATCACGACAAACGGAGCCACATCATAGGCGGTCACCATCGCGATCAGGGCTTCGGGCAAACCGGCCAGATTGATGAAATTTGAGAATATCTGCGCACCAATCAACACCGCGAACAAGGCAGACGCGGTAAAGCAGGTCTCTTTCAGCACCTCGAATGTCGAGCCAACCGTGAGACCCCCACGAAAGAGTGCAATCAGAAAGGCCCCAGCGGCCCCCATACCTGCGGCCTCGGTGGGTGAGAATGTCAGGTTTAGGGGCTCAAAATCGAAGGCTCCATAAAGCCCGCCAATCACTAAGAAGAACAACAACAGCACCGCCCAAACCGAACCCAGCGCACGGATGCGTTCGGACCATGTGGCACGCTCTCCGGCTGGGCCGGCCTCGGGGTTGCGCCAGACGGTCCAGCGCACGGCGAAGAGGTAGAACAGAATGCCGAGGATGCCAGGGATGATGCCCGCCATGAACAGTTTCCCGATCGAGGTCTCGGTCAGCAACCCGTAGATGACCAGAATGACCGATGGTGGGATCAGAATGCCCAATGTACCACCGGCGGCAATCGAGGCGGTCGAGAGTTCATCGGAATAGCGGTAACGCCGCATCTGCGGCATCGCGACCTTTGACATCGTGGCGGCGGTCGCCAGCGACGATCCGCAGATAGCCGAAAATCCGCCACAGGCCGCAACCGTTGCCATGGCAATACCACCGCGCATGTGGCCAAGAAAGGCGTTGGACACCGCATAAAGCTCGCGCGCCATGCCGCCCTTATTCACGAACAGGCCCATCAGGATGAACAGCGGCACAACCGACAGACCATAGTCCTGCGCAGTGTCGGTGATCTGTCGGCCCACCATGGACATGGCAGCCTTCATCCCGCGCTCATCAAAGATTGAGCCGCCACGCTCATAGGCAAAGCCCAATGTGCCGACCAGACCCATGGCAAAGACGATAGGAAGGCGCACCAGCACCAAGATCAATACAATCGCAAATCCGATTAGCGCTGCGGTCATTACATAGGCTCCGACAGTGTATTTGGGGCGAAGGCCTTTAGCAGCCCAGTGGCGATCATCACCAGTGCAGTGATGGCAACAGACAGGGTAATGAACCAGCCGATCAGGTAGGTGGGGATTGAAAGATATTCGGTTACATCCCCATAATCCCGCGCTCGCTCGGCCAGGACCCAAACGCGCTGGACCGGCCAGAACAGCATGATGCCGCTGACCACATAGATCACAACGTCCCGCGCACGCGACAGATGCAGACGGTGGAAGAACCCGTCTGTCAGATCGACCGCGATATGGCCATTGGTGGTGGAGACGATCGGGAGGACAGAAAACACCAGAATTGCCATCAGAATGCGCGTCAGCTCGGTGGCGGCCTCAATGGGCGCATTGAAGACCGAACGCAGGATCACGTCGCAAAAGGTCATTACCATCAGGATAAACAGTGCAATGCAGGCCACGATCACGGGAAGGGCGCTGGCACGGCGCACAAGCTGAATAATAGGGGTCATGGGAAACTCGCGCAGGGTAAGTCAGGGCGGCGCAAGAGCCGCCCTGCAGTCGGATCAGTTCGAGGACATTTCCGATTTGATCATGTCATATGCGGCCTGAGCGTCGACACCTGTTGCGTCAACCTCGGCGATGACCTTGCCGCGGATGTCTTCGGCGATGGCCGAGAACTTCTCCATATCCGCATCTGTGGCAGCGTTGATGGCATTGCCTTCTGCCGCCTCGGTTGCCTCACGTCCAGTGGCGTCGATCTCATCCCAGATTTTGCCGATCTCACGGCTCAGCGGTTCGCCGAACACGTTTTCTTCCAGCGCCGTCTGCAGCTCGGGTGGCAGATCTGCGAAGGTGTCTTCGTTCATGATGAAGGCAAACGAACCGCGATAAAGACCACCGGGCATCTCATAAACATTCTGCGCAACCTCTGTCAGCTTGAAACCCTTGCGCGATTCCAGCGGCATGACGACACCGTCCGCCGCTTTCGACGCCAGTGTTTCATAGACTTTCGGAGCAGGCACCTGAATGCCGGTCGCGCCAAGCGCCGCACCAACGTCTCCGCCAACGCCACCCGGGATACGTACTTTCAGGCCCGAAACCTCATCCAGAGTGGTTACTGGCGCGCTGGAATGCAGCTGCGCGGGTCCATGCGTGTGCAAGGCGATGACTTTGACACCACGATGCTCGTCAGCAGCTTTCAAGTACTTGTCGTAGGCGCGCCAGTAGGCAACCGAAGCGTCCTCGGCCGAGCCTTCGTAACCAGGCAGTTCGATCAGCTTGGTGGTGACGAAGCGTCCCGGTTGATAGCCGTGAAAGATAATCGAGGCATCGGCCGCGCCATCCATAATCAGGTCCATCTGCGCAGGCGGTGGAGCGATACCCAGCTTAAGCTCTGCGGTGACCTGCCCGTCAGTGGCCTCCTCTACCATTTCGACGAATTTAGGCCACATCTTTGCGTTGATGCCGTGGGTGGGTGGGGCCCAGCTGGAAATTGTCAGGGTGTAGTCAGCCGCAAAAGCAATGGTGCCGGACACCGCCAAGGTTGCAGACGCCAACAATGTGGTGAGCTTGGTGAATTTCATGACCGGGTCTCCTCCTCAAAATCGCAAGTCGTGAATGTGTTAATGGTACGTTTTGTAACTATCAACGACGAGAAATGCGGTTCCGCCCGCTGGCCAAAGTGCATTTCCGATCGCCGAGTCACAAACGGCTATAGAATTTATTGACCAACCGTTCGGTTTATGCAAGAAGTTTGTTGTAACTTATGAAAAGCGAACCGGGCATGTCTGATACGATTATTTCGCAGAATATGGGGCAATGGGTTGAAATCACACTCAATCGCCCAGATCGCCTGAACAGTTTCACGGATGAGATGCACTATGCCTTGCGCGCCTCGCTTGAGGCCGCGCGTGATGGTGGAACCCGCGCTGTGTTGCTGACTGGGGCCGGACGCGGGTTCTGTGCCGGGCAGGATCTGGGGGATCGAAACCCCGCAACGATGGAGGGCCCGCCAGACCTAGGCAACACCGTGCGCACGTTTTATGCACCTTTGGTGCGCCTAATCCGGTCGCTGGAATTTCCCGTTGTTTGTGCCGTCAATGGTGTCGCTGCCGGGGCGGGTGCGAATCTGGCTTTGGCATGTGATGTGGTACTGGCCGCCGAATCTGCCAAGTTCATACAATCGTTTTCCAAAGTGGGACTGATCCCCGATACAGGGGGCAGTTGGCATCTGCCCCACCTGCTGGGTGAGGCACGGGCCAAGGGGCTGGCTTTGACCGGGCAGCCATTGCCCGCGCAACAGGCCGCGGATTGGGGGCTGATCTGGAAGGCCATCCCCGACGCTGACCTGATGACTGAGGCGCGAGCGATGACGGAACAGTTCGCCAATGGTCCAACGCTGGGACTTGGCTTGACAAAACAGACGATTCAGGCAGCAGCCACGAATTCCCTGACCGACCATCTGGAGGTTGAGGCAGACGCGATGAAAACCTGCGGTGAAAGTGCGGACTATGCCGAAGGTGTTACAGCGTTTCTGGAAAAACGCGCGCCGGTCTTTCGGGGAGAATAAAATGACGCCAAAGGAGCGCGCCCAAAAAGCCGCGGCCGCCATGTGGGGGCGAGACAATGCCTCGAAATGGGCGGGCATGGAATTGGGCGAAGTTGACGAAGGGACCGCGATCCTGACGCTCGCCGTTCAGGACCATCACTGCAACGGGCACGGGATCTGCCATGGCGGCGTGACATTCATGTTGGCCGACAGCGCCTTTGCCTTTGCCTGCAATAGTCGCAACCAGTCCACAGTCGCCCAGCACAATGTGATCAGCTACGTCGCGCCCGCGCGATCCGGTGACCTGCTGACGGCCCGCGCAACGGAACTGAGCCTGAACGGGCGCAGCGGCATCTATGACGTAACCGTAACCAACCAGACCGGCCAAAAGATCGCAGAGTTTCGGGGCTTTTCCCGCGCGGTCAAAGGCCCAGTGTTTGACGAGACCTGAGATGAGGGGGATGGCATGAAGGATCTTACTCCGAACAAGGCGGATCTTGATCCGATCGAGATCGCCTCGGTTGATGAAATTCGCAGCTTACAGTTGGATCGGCTTAAATGGTCGCTGCGCCATGCCTATGAAAACGTACCTATGTACCGGCAGCGGTTTGATGAGGCTGGGGTGCATCCTGATGACCTGCAATCTCTCAGTGATCTCGCGCGTTTTCCGTTTACCTACAAAAACGATCTGAGGGAAAACTATCCTTTCGGTCTGTTTGCCGTACCGCGTGAGCAGATCATCCGTGTTCACGCCTCGTCAGGAACCACGGGCAAGCCAACCGTGGTGGGCTATACGCAAGGCGATATCGATAATTGGGCCGATCTGGTGGCAAGGTCACTACGTGCCAGCGGGTTGCGCCGGGGTGACATGGTACACAACGCGTATGGCTATGGCCTGTTCACCGGTGGTCTGGGCGCGCATTACGGGATTGAACGTCTGGGGGCCACGGTCGTCCCGATGAGCGGCGGGCAAACCGCCAAACAGGTTGATCTGATCACTGATTTCAAGCCCGACGGGATCATGGTGACGCCGTCCTATATGCTAAATATTCTTGAACAGTATCATAAGGTTGGCCTAGATCCGCGCGAATGCTCTCTGGCTGTCGGCGTCTTTGGCGCCGAACCTTGGACAGATTCCATGCGCTCCGAGGTTGAACAGGCCTTCGACATGCACGCTGTCGATATCTACGGCCTGTCCGAGATCATGGGACCAGGCGTCGCCAATGAGTGCGTCGAAACCAAAGACGGACCGGTGATCTGGGAAGATCACTTCTATCCAGAAATCATCGACCCCCAAACCGGTGAGGTCATGCCCGACGGTGAGATCGGTGAACTGGTCTTCACCACGCTGACCAAAGAGGGCCTTCCGATGATCCGCTATCGTACCCGCGACCTGACGCGGCTGTTGCCCGGTACGGCGCGGTCGATGCGACGGATGGAAAAGATCACCGGCCGCTCGGACGATATGATCATCCTACGCGGCGTAAACGTCTTCCCCAGCCAGATCGAAGAGCAGGTTTTGGCAACCGGCGGTCTGGCACCCTATTACCAGATCGAACTTTACAAAGCCGGACGGATGGACGCGATGCGCGTACATGTAGAGGCAACGCCGGATGCGGCGGATGAACTGAGCAAAACCGCTGCCGCCCGGATGTTGTCGCGACGGATCAAAGAGGTGGTTGGAATCTCGACCGAGATCGATATAGGCGAGCCGGGCGAGGTCGAACGCTCGCAGGGCAAAGCCCGGCGCGTAGTCGACAATCGCGACAGTTAAGACAGAATCGGAGGGTCAGGATTTGGCGCGGACGATAGCAAAAGACCACGACGATAAGCGGGCTCGTATCCTGAAATCCGCCGCCCGCGTCTTCGCGCAGGAAGGGTTTGACCGGGCGTCGATGTCTCAACTGGCGCGCGAGTGTGGAATATCCAAGGCCAATATCTATCACTATTATGACAGCAAGGACGCGATCCTGTTTGACATACTCGACAGCTATCTACGACAGTTACGCGACCAAATTTGCGGCCTTGATCTTGAGAGGCAGGCCCCTGCGGACCGCCTGAGACGGGTGCTGCAGGAAATCCTGCTGGCCTATCAGGGCGTGGATGATGAGCATCGTGTGCAAACCAGCGGCATGTCCGCCTTGCCCGAGGAGCAGCAGAAACTGCTGCGTGGCTATCAGCGGGATCTGGTGGAGTTAGTCAGCGACATCATCGCCAGCGTTGCGCCCCAAACTTTCACGAACGACACCGCCAAGCTTCGGGCGACCACGATGTCCGTTTTCGGGATGTTGAACTGGTTCTATATGTGGAACGCAGGCGCAGATGCCGAGGCGCGTAGTGACTACGCTGCGCTGGTAAGCAATCTGACCTTGTTCGGCGTTGACGGTCTCTGACGCTCGGCTGGCACAGAGTTGATTTGGCTCAGTCACTCAAATGGGTTTGAATGGGGGCGGAGGTCGCCCATGCAAAGCCCTGATCGTTTCGACAAATTCTATTTCGCCAAAGTGGGTTTGGGCGAAGCCTGTGGTTGCGCCGAACGCGTGATTGATGTGTTTGAATTCAACCGGAAGGCTGGCGCGCAGACACAATCAGCGAAGAAGGACCGACGCAAACGGCGATCTCTGCGTGGGTTGGCCGTGAAATACGGATTGCTCAGCCGCAAGCGTCAGCCCTGAAGGTCAGGGCGCTTTTAGCCCCAGATTCGCTACCTGCTCAGTCGCCTTCGCCACCCACTGATCTTTCATCTCGGCTCCGGTCAGTTGTCGTAGCCCCAGCTTGCGCAGCGTCTCGATTTTCTCCGCACTCCCGGCCCCAAAACTGGCCGCCACGCGGGGCCACCAATAGTCAATTGACGCCTGCATCTCGGCAGCCTTCCCCTGTTCGATCAGCTTGAGCGCGCCTTCAAGGGCCAGTTCTCCATGGCGCGCCTCGATCGGAGCGATATCCCGGAAGGCTTCGGCTAGAGGTTGATAAGATATCTGAGAGAATTGAGCGAGTTGAACTGCAACCGCCTGGCTCATCAGCAGGTTCATCACCACAGCGTCCTCCCACCCTTCGATGGGATAGTTGAACACCGCAAGTCGCATATCATGTTCAGACCGGGTGGCCCCAATATCTGCATCGCGATCCAGACGCGTGGTCCAGGGGTGATGGTTTGCATAGCGATCAGTGTTGGCCCCGAACTCGCCCATGATTTTCAGCACACGATCTGCATTGTCGGTCTTTTCCAACACAATCTTTGCCGCCGCGATGCGTTCCTTGATGCCGGGGCCCTGATTGATGATGTCGGCAAAGCCCGCAGCACCTGCCAGCTCACTATCCACGAAGGTCGCCATTAGCTTCATAAGTTCTGCGCGATAGCGTGGCGGAACATTGGTTGGATTGCTCAGGACGCCACCGGCGGCCAGATAGCTCTCGATTGTCATGTCTTCAGCCATCATTCCCTCCGTCTACTGATCGTAGTCCACGACCACGGTGTCGGTCAGCGGATAAGCCTGACAGCTCAGGACGTATCCTTTTTCGACCTCGTAATCTTCCAAAGCGTGATTGGCGACCATCTCAACATCACCCTCAAGCAGCCGGCAACGACAGGTCGAGCACACCCCGGCCTTGCAGGCGTAAGGCGCGTCCATTGCATTCTCCAATGCGGCATCAAGGATCGATTGATCCTTGGGCATGGTGATTGACTGCGTTGCCCCGTCCATTGTGATCGAGGCCTTGGTCTGGTTGGCCTGAGACGCCGTGTCCGCACCACTTACCTTACGCTTGGCCCGACCGGGTTGGGCGCTGGCGAAAAGCTCGAATTTGATTTGTCCATCATCCAGCCCATGTGCACGCAGGGCAGAAGCGATGCCCAGCATCATGGGCTCGGGGCCGCAAATAAAGGCTGTGTCGACATTCTTGATGTCGATCCAGTGTTCGAACAGGTCGGCACATTTCTCTTGCGTGACCAAACCGGTGAACAACTCGATTTCCTGCGCATCCGTTTCCAGAATGTGGATCACGTTCAAGCGCCCCATATAGAGGTTCTTGAGATCCTCAAGTTCCTCTCGGAACATGATCGTGTTTACGCCCTTGTTGGCATAGACCAATGTGAAGCGTGAATGCGGCTCCCGGGCGAGCGTGGTTTTCAGGATCGACAGAACCGGGGTGATACCTGACCCACCAGCAAAGCCCAGATACTGCTTTTCGGCGGACGGATCGATCGCGGTGTGAAAGCTACCCATCGGCGGCATCGCCTGAACCGTGTCGCCCACCTTCAGGTCAGTGTTGGCCCAGGTTGAGAACGCGCCGCCATCGACGCGCTTGATGCCGACCTGCAGAATGCCTTCATCCTTACCAGCGCAGATAGAGTATGATCGGCGCAACTCTTCCCCGTCGAAATCGCGACGGAAGGTCAGGTATTGGCCTTGGGTGAAATCGAATTCCTCAGCCGAGCCGTTCACCGGTTTCAACGTCACCACCACCGCGTCGCGGATGGTTTTGTGAATGTCGGTGACTTCCAGATCGTGAAAGCGTGCCATCCGGTGATCCTCCCTCAGATGCACTTGAAATAGTCAAAAGGTTCCAAACAGTCGGTACAGCGCCAATGGGCCTTACACGGGGTCGAGCCGAATTGGCTGACCTTCTCGACCGCTTTGCTGCCACAAAGTGGGCAACGTTCGGGTCCGCCAGCGGGCTGGGGCGGAGCGATACCGTATTCCTCAAGCCGAGCACGGCCCTTGTCGCTGAGCCAATCGGTGGTCCACGCGGGCGCAATGCTTGTTTCGATCCGCAAATCGTCAATCCCGTGATCACGCAACGCGGTTTCGATATCCATGCTGATCACCGAAGTCGCCGGGCAGCCCGAATAAGTCGGGGTAACTGTGACCAACAGCGTGTCATCGTCCCACTGCACATCACGCACAATGCCCAGATCGACGACCGAGATCACTGGGATCTCGGGGTCGGGAACAGCGTCCAGCCACTCCCATACCTGATCAGTCGAGGCCCTCATGCGCTCTTACCAAGAGGCGCCGGGATAGGCGCGTTGAAGCCACTGTATCTGTGTCAGTAAATGGCCCAGATGTTCGGTATGCATCCGCCCGTCACGCCCACCTTTATGGGCAAAGCGGCTTTCGGGAATGGTCAGCGTTGCCTCGCTCAGAACCCGCATGATCAGAGCGTCATATTCTGCTCGCAGAGATGCCGGGTTCGGAGTAATCCCCGCCGCAACCATCTCAGCATCAACATCATCGCTGGCAAACATCTCGCCTACATAGGGCCAGAGATAGTCCAGCGCCTCCTGCATCCGGGCGTGGCTTTCTTCGGTTCCATCGCCGAGCCCGACAACCGTGTCGCCAGAGCGTTCAAGGTGATAGGTGACCTCTTTGCTGGCCTTGGCAGCAATCGCCGCGACCCGCTCGTCGGATGATTTCATTAATCGCCCCAGCATGATCGAATGCCACGCATCGAACAGGAACTGGCGCATCAGAGTGCGCCCGAAATCGCCATTCGGGACCTCGACCAGCAACACATTACGAAAGTCCCATGCGTCGCGCAAAAAGGCCAGGTCATCGGCGCTTTTGCCGCCGTCGATGTCACCGGCGAGGCCCAACCACATCTGGGTCTGACCGATCAGGTCCAACGCAGTGTTGGCCAGCGCGATATCCTCCTCCAGCACCGGCGCGTGGCCGCACCATTCGCTAACGCGATGGCCGAGGATCAGGGTATTATCCCCCATCCGCAGCAGAAACTGCAGGATTGCTTCGTCCCGGGTCATCACATTGCCCCCACTTCATCGGGAATGTCGAAAAAGGTCGGGTGACGGTACACTTTGCTCTCACTGGGCTCGTAAAGCGGGCCTTTGTCGCTAGGCGAAGAGGCCGAAATGTTGTTGGCTTCAACCACCCAAATCGACACGCCTTCGTTGCGGCGGGTGTACACATCCCGCGCATTCTTGATCGCCATCTCCGCGTCAGGCGCATGCAGCGAGCCGACGTGGCGATGGCTCATCCCATGCTGACCGCGGATGAAGATTTCCCACAGGGGCCATTCGTTGTTCATTTGGTATCCTCCTTGGGTTTACTCTGCCGCCAGATTGCGTGTGCGTTTCTTGCGGGCATGGGCCAGCAGGCCGTCACGCACCCATTTTCCATCGTCCCACGCCTTGTTACGCGCGGCCAAACGATCGACATTGCAGGGGCCATTGCCCTTGATCACATCGAAGAACTCGGACCAGTCGGGGTCGGTGTAGTCGTAGTGGCCCCGCGCTTCGTTCCATTTCAGGTCAGGGTCAGGGATGCTCAGACCCAGATATTCGGCCTGTGGCACGGTCTGATCCACGAATTTCTGGCGCAGCTCGTCATTGGTGTTTATCTTGATTTTCCAAGCCATCGACTGGGCGGAATGGACCGATTCCTTGTCGGAAGGCCCGAACATCATCAGCGACGGGTACCAAAGCCGGTTCATCGCATCCTGCGCCATCCGGCGTTGTTCCGGCGTGCCTTCCGCCATCTTGCGGATCGCGTCATAGCCCTGACGCTGGTGAAAGCTTTCTTCCTTGCAGATGCGGATCATCGCGCGTGAATAGGGGCCAAAGGATGTCCGCTGCAGTGGAACCTGATTCATGATCGCGGCCCCATCGACCAGCCATCCGACCGCGCCGATATCAGCCCAGTTCAGTGTCGGGTAGTTGAAGATCGACGAATACTTCATGCGGCCATCCAACAGCATCTCGGTGATCTCGTCCCGGCTGACGCCCAGCGTTTCGGCCGCACAATAGAGATACAGCCCATGCCCGGCCTCATCCTGCACCTTGGCCAATAGGATCGCCTTACGCTCCAGTGTTGGAGCGCGCGTGATCCAGTTGCCTTCGGGTAACTGGCCGACAATCTCGGAATGCGCGTGCTGGCCAATCTGACGGATAAGGGTCGCGCGATAGTCATCGGGCATCCAGTCTTTGGGCTCGATCTTGATATCGGCGTCGATCTTGTCCTGAAAGGCGCGCTCCTGCTCGGTCATCTCCTCGCGGGATTTTACGCCTGTTCCGGCTGTCTTGATCATCTGAGCGTACATGTGAGGTCTCCTCCCTTACACGCGTTCAAGAATAAGTGCAGCACCCTGCCCTACCCCGACGCACATGGTGCAGAGCGCATAGCGCCCGCCCGTGCGGCGCAGTTGATAAGCAGCGGTCATAACCAACCTTGCGCCGCTCATCCCAAGCGGATGCCCGATCGCAATGGCGCCTCCGTTCGGATTTACATGGGGCGCATCATCGGGCACCCCCAGTTCGCGAAGCGTGGCAAGGCCTTGCGAGGCAAATGCCTCATTCAATTCTATCACATCCATCTGATCGATGCTGAGACCCGCGCGGGCCAGTACCTTGCGGCTGGCTGGAACAGGGCCGATGCCCATCACGCGCGGCTCAACCCCGGCAACGGACATTCCGACAACGCGGGCAATTGGGGTCAGATCGTTCTTTGCCGCTGCGGATTCATTCGCCATCAAGATCGCCGCCGCGCCGTCGTTTACGCCCGAAGCGTTCCCAGCCGTGACGGTCTTATCCAACCCGTTGATGCCCTTCAGGCCCGACAGTTTCTCGGCTGTGGTTCCAGGACGCGGATGTTCATCCGTGTCGACCACCACAGGATCGCCCTTACGTTGCGGGATTGTGACCGGGGTGATCTCCTCCCGAAACACCCCGGTCTGGTGCGCCGCGGCCCAGCGGGCCTGGCTGCGTTCGGCAAACGCATCCTGATCGGAGCGGTTGATACCGTAAGCTTCCGCTACGTTATCTGCTGTTTCGGGCATCGAGTCGATACCAAATTCCTGCTTCATCTTGGGATTCACAAAACGCCAGCCGATCGTTGTGTCGTAGACTGAATTCGCGCGCGAGAAGGCGGACGTCGCTTTGGGCATCACAAATGGTGCGCGCGACATGCTTTCAACACCCCCGGCGATGGCCATGTCATAGTCCCCGGCGCGGATCGCGCGGGCCGCCATACCCACGGCATCCATCCCAGAAGCACAAAGTCGGTTGATGGTCGTTCCAGGCACATCCACCGGCAGCCCCGCCAGCAACGCCGCCATGCGCGCCACGTTGCGGTTGCTTTCCCCAGCCTGATTGGCGTCGCCGTAGATCACGTCGTCTATGCCTGTCCAATCAACCTGAGGGTTTCGCGCTATCAGCGCAGCAATCGGGATCGCTGCCAAATCATCCGTGCGAACTTGGCTGAGGCTGCCGCCATACCGTCCGATTGGTGTGCGCTGCGCGTCGCAGATAAAGGCGTCCATTGGGCGAGGGCTCCGAGAATTATATCGCGTGATTAAGTGACCGATAGGTCGGTTAATAAGCAACACCGCGATTCGCAGCAAGTAAAATGTAACATGATTTTAAGTTTTAGAGGATAATGGTAACATATTAGGGCTCCTAAATTATTAAAGCCCGCAGATTTGCGGGCTTCAATAATTGGCATGAATGACGACGAAATTCAGACCATCGCAAATATGCGGGCCGGACCGCCAGACCCCCCGCGATGAGCTGGCGCACCCACAATCAATGTCGTTCCGCTGGCTGGCACTTTGTCCAGGTTTGCAAGATTTTCGATGCCATACCTGTTCGTAGGTAGCCACGCGTAGTGAGTAGCAAAATCGGCTGATGGTCCGTGATCGAGGGATAGGGAATCCACCGCCAAGGCAACAGCGCCTGTGCCATCCATCAGCATCTGTGCGGCTTCGACATGGAAACCCGGAAAGTGCATTTTGCCTTCGGCGTCTGCGTTGCGGAAGTCTGGCGTTGCGGATTTAGCTCCCCACCCTGAATGCATCGCGACGCAAGCGCCGTCTGGGATCGGACCGTTTGCAGAGATCCAGGCCTCAAGATCGTCAGGCGTAACCTGAGCATCCGCATCCTCTGCTGCCCGCGCAGCGATATCAATTACGCAAAGTGGGCATACCAGATTGGATACAGGAATTTCATCAACCGACTGACCATCGGCCGAGAAATGTAGCGGCGCATCGATATGCGTGCCTGTGTGTTCATTTACAGCGAGATTGAACAGATTGAAACCGTGGTCCTTGAAGTTGAAGGCTTGAGTTGCCTCAATTCCGGGTTCGCCAAAATAGGTCGGAAAATCAGCATCATATATATGTGTCATGTCTACGACTTCGCCATGGCCCATCGCCATTGCAGGTGTCGTCGCAGCCGAGCTTAGTGCGGTTCCAGCCACCATTGCGGCCCCGGCGTTAAAGAAAGAACGCCGAGATAGCATCCGATCTTTTACCGCATTCATTACGCATACATCACACATCTTGTAGCTCCCTTATTAAATGACACCGACAGCGGAATACTGCCCGACATGCTTGACTGAGTCCAATTCAGCCCCCTTAAGTTCAGTTTAGCCCGACGCTGATGATGTGCGTTTCACATGTTCGTAACGCTGCGACCGTAGCGCAAAAACCGAACGGTTGGTCGATTATAGGGTTGAATACTGTCTCAGTACGGTTCAGTCTCTGACTGCGTGGCAAATCGGGTTGAATGGACCACAACGCATATCTTTTCAGGAGGCAGGAACAAATGTCCCAGGTAATTGGCTATGAAAAAGTGGGCGACATCGCGGTTTTGTCGGCGAATAACCCGCCGGTAAATGCTCTGGGTGCAGAAGTACGCCAAGGCCTCCTGGCAGGGATTGAGCGTGCTGAAGCTGATGGCGTACAGGCCGTTTTGATTTACGGTGAGGGGCGGACCTATTTTGCCGGCGCTGATATTCGCGAATTCGGCAAGCCACCGCAGGATCCTTGGTTACCCGCGCTCTGCGATCGCATTGAAGCATCACCGCTTATGGTGGTTTCATCTCTACACGGAACAGCCCTTGGCGGCGGGCTTGAGGTTGCACTGTCCTGTCACTACCGTATTGCGACCCCATTAACAAAAGTCGGGCTACCTGAGGTCAACCTTGGCATCATCCCCGGCGCGGGTGGAACCCAACGATTGCCACGGGTCGCTGGCGTCGAGGCCGCATTGGAAATGATAACGACAGGCCGCCATGTGCAGGCCTCTGAAGCGTTACAGATGGGCGTGCTGGACAAGGTGCAGGACGGAGATCCGCGCGAGATTGGTTTGGCCTTCGTACGAGATCTACTTGAAACGGGCGCACCGCGCCGACCTGTCTGCGAAATGGCTAAACCGACGCCGATCGACTTTGACGCGACCTATGATGCCGTATTGAAGAAAGGACGGGGGCAGCTGTCGCCTGCGATTGCCGTGCGTGCTGTGCAAGCCAGCTGTGAAGCCCATGATTTTGCAGCAGGACAGGCTCGCGAACGGGAACTGTTCACCGAGCTGATGGCGTCAGATCAGCGAAAAGGGCTGATCCATGCCTTCTTTGCTGAGCGCGCTGTCTCCAAACTCCCGGAACTGCAAGGGATCAACCCCCGCGAGCTTCATCAGATAGGTGTTGTCGGAGGGGGTACGATGGGCGCAGGCATCGCCACATCCGCTCTGCTGGCGGGGCTTACGGTTGTATTGCTTGAAATGTCGGTGGACGCAGCCAAGGCTGCAAAAGACCGGATCGCAGCAAATCTGGCGGGTGCTGTGAAACGGGGGAAGCTGAGCCCAGACGCGCAAGTGGAAATTCTGGAGAATAGGATAACCCTGTCCACGGACTATGATGGGCTGAGTGGCGTTGATTTGGTGATAGAAGCCGTTTTTGAGGATATGGAGATCAAGAAACAGGTTTTTGCAAAACTGGATGCGACCTGTAAATCCGGTGCCGTGCTGGCAACAAATACCTCATATCTCGACCTGAACGAAATTGCAGCATCCACAGGCAGGCCCAGTGACGTGATCGGTCTGCACTTTTTCTCACCTGCACATGTGATGAAACTGCTTGAGATCGTTGTTGCGGACCACACTGCGCCCGAAGTTATTGCGACAGGATTTGCTTTGGGCAAACGGTTAGGGAAAGTGTCCGTCAGGGCTGGCGTATGCGACGGTTTCATCGGTAACCGTATTCTCAACGCCTACCGAACCTGCGCGGATCACATGGTTCTGGATGGGGCAAGCCCTTTTCAGATTGATGCCGCGTTGACCAGATTTGGATTTGCAATGGGGCCATTTGCGGTATCCGACCTTGCCGGGCTAGACATCGGTTGGGCCGCGCGCAAACGCAAACGGGCTACGGGCCTGGACCCGCGCGCGCGTGAAAGCTTCTATGCCGATAAACTATGCGAAGCAGGGCATTTTGGTCAGAAGACCGGCAAAGGTTACTATGTCTACGAGCCGGGAAATCGAAGCCGAAAACCCAACCCTGAAATCATGCCTTTGATCGAAGCCGAGCGCGCCGCCAAAGGTATCTCTCCACGAGAGTTCACCGACGAAGAGATCGTGCGTCGTTATATGATTGCGATGGTGAATGAGGCGGCAAAGGTAGTTGGTGAGGGGATCGCCCGCAGACCACTGGATGTGGATATCACGCTGCTTTATGGCTATGGATTTCCACGATATTGGGGCGGACCATTGAAATGGGCCGACTTGCAGGGACTGTCAGACGTGGTGGATGACATTCGCCGGTGGTCTGGAGAAGATCCATATTATTGGCAGCCCGCGCCTTTGCTTGAAAAACTGGCAACCGAAGGTCGTTGTTTTGACGATCTCAACAAAGCAAGTTGAGATCTAGGCCTCCTTGCCCGCCAGATATTGAAATTGCCAATGTTGCCGGGCGGAGCAAGAGAAGGCGTTTCCAAAGAAACGCCAATACCTGACAGGTGCGTTTGGGATTAGTTTAGTACACCTTCAGCAGCTGCGCGAACTGCACGAATATTGTCGCCATAAACAGACGGATTTGAAACTGACCCGCCCTTGAAAACAGCCGAGCCAGCGACCAGCACATCTGCACCGGCGGCTGCAACCAGAGGTGCGGTGCTGGGATCGACACCACCATCTATTTCGATATGCACCGGGCGGTCACCAATCATCTGACGCAAACGGCGCACCTTGGCGGTCATATCAATGAACTTTTGCCCGCCAAAACCGGGGTTAACGGTCATAACACAAACCAGATCGGTCAGATCCAGCAGATGCTCTACCGCCTCAGCTGGTGTTCCCGGGTTCAAGGCAATACCTGCTTTCATCCCGGTGGCGCGAATGGCCTGTAACGTGCGATGCGAGTGCGGCCCGGCCTCAACATGAGCTGTGAGCACATCAGCCCCAGCATCGGCATAAGCCTGAATGTATGGATCGACCGGTGAGATCATCAGATGCACATCCATAACCGTCTTCACATGTGGTCGGAATGCTTTGACCGCCGGGGGGCCAAATGTGAGGTTGGGCACAAAATGCCCATCCATAACATCCACATGAACCCAATCGGCGCCTTGCGTTTCAATGGCCTGAATCTCTTGTCCGAAGTTTGCGAAATCTGCCGACAGGATCGACGGTGCGATCTTGATGGAACGGTCAAAGTTCATGGCGGGCCTCATGCGGATATGCAGTTGCGAGGGGATATATCTGTGATGGGCAAGGAGCGGTAGACCCGAGATACAAAAATCTTACCAGTCTCCCCTAACCTGCCGCCGCTCACCCAAGCCTCGGAATAAGTATCCTATTTATCGAGAGCGGGAGTGGGATTTCATACCTAAAAGTGAAATCTATATGCGACTCAAATGTCGGTCGTCCTTCCGTTCAGGTATCAGTATTTCGCAACCAAGACCGCCGAGGCGTTCCGAAACGCCAAGTTTAAGCGTGCCACCATAAGCCTTCAGCAGATCGACAGTAATAGCCAATCCCAAACCAGTCCCGCTGACAGAGGTATCCAGACGCTCGCCAGATCGTAGTACGGCTGATTGTGCCTCTTCAGGAATGCCGGGTCCATCATCCTCAATACAGATTTTTATGTTGCGCCCATCACGATGTGCCGAGATATGAATTGTCGTTCGGCACCACTTGAGGGCATTGTCGAGAAGATTACCCAACACCTCTTCAATGTCCTGAGTGTCGATGCTGACCCAAAGACCGGCTTGGTAGTCTGAAGTTAGAGATTTGCCTTCGCGCTCTGCCATAATTGAAAAAAATTTAGACAGCCTCTCGACCGAATTGGAGATATCCGTTCGCGAATGGGTCAATTCGGCGGTATTTGACGCACGCATGCGTGCAAGCGCTCGACCAAGTTGGGAATCTATACGTGCCAGCGCTTCTTCCGCGGACCCGGTATCGGATCCGGATTCCGACAAGTTCAACAACTCGTTTCGGAGAATCGATGTTGGTGTCTTAAGTGCATGGGCCATATCTGCGGCCTGACGTCGAGAATTCGAAACGATCTCGCGATTTCGGTGCAACAGCTGATTGAGGTCTTCCACAAGCGGCGATACTTCTTCAGGATAATCATCCGGCTTCAGGTCGTCTCCGTTGTCCCAGCGATGGGCAACGTCAGCACGCAATTTCCTGAGCGGGCCAATGACCGCAGACATCAACAAAAGAGAGCCCGCAACACCAATCAGCCCAACCAGCCCAAAGACTGGAAGCAGGTTTGATTGTGCAGCCCGGCGTTCGCTTAGCAGTTCAAGCCTGCTTTCCGCAACGCTCACGCCCCATTCCGTTCCGTCTTCAAAGGTGATTTTCTGATAAATGCTGCGAACAGCTTCATCGTCTGGTCCCAGCGTGTTCCAAATGGTTGCTTCGTTGCCAGTACGCGTGGGCTCTGCGATCGTTTCGTCGAACAATGAGGCCGATGTATAGATGTCGCCTTTGTTATTCGTCACCTGCCAATATCTGCCTGAATAAGGCGTACCATATGCGGGGTCGAATATCAGCTCTCTCAGAACATCCGGAGCGTCGGTGGTGACACTTAGTCCAACAACTAACTGAGTGTGACGGTCGCGTAACGTTTCATCAAACTGCTGGAGCACCCTCGTATTAATGTAGGAGAAAACGACCAACGTTCCGACACCTACCGACACTGTGGCAGACGCCAGCCCGCTAAGTAGGGCGCGATGGCGCAGCGATAGCATCAGGCGGTATCGATCATATAGCCGCGTCCTCTGACCGTAGTGATGAGATCAGGCCCCAATTTCTTGCGTAGCCGGGTAATGAATACGGCGATAGTGTTGGAATCTCGGTCACCGTCGTATTCGTATATATGTTCCGATAATTCGGTTCTGGAAACCATGCGCCCCAAGTTGTGTGCAAGGTAGGTGAGAACCGCGATCTCCTGCGCGGTTAGATCAACCGGAATCCCCGCGACACTGACCCGCCCGTTCCTGGTATCCAGCGAGACGTCTCCCATTTCGATAACCGGATTGAGCTGACCACTCTGCCTGCGCAGAATTGCCCGCACACGCGCGGCCAGTTCCGGCATGTGAAACGGTTTGGTCATGTAGTCATCTGCGCCCGCATCAAGACCATCGACACGCTCGCTCCAACCGTCACGGGCCGTCAGTATCAATACCGGTGTCTTAACACCTGAGCTGCGCCATTCACGCAAAACGGAAATTCCATCCCGTTCAGGCAACCCAATGTCGAGTATGATCATGTCATATGGTTCGGTCGCGCCCATATGAAGAGCGTCCGTTCCGTTATGGGCCACATCCACCACATGACCCTCGACCCCCAGAAGTTTTTTAATCTGTTCGCAGAGCTGGGGTTCGTCTTCAGCCAGAAGTATTCTCATATCTTAAAACTACAGGCACATTCGCGTTGGTTTAAGCCCTAATTTCTGCCATTCCCGTTCCCACCGGAATTGCCGCCGCCATTTCCACCGCCGTTCCCGCCAGCATTACCTCCGCCGTTTCCGCCAGAATTACCACCGCTGTTACCGCCGCTGTTACCGCCGCTGTTACCGCCGCTGTTTCCACCCGCATTTCCGCCGCCTCCGGGACCATTTCCATTGCCACCAGCATTCCCTTTACTGCGATTTGCAGCTGATCCGGCCCCATTGCGGTTACCACGATTGCTATTGGCTTTGGTCGAATTGGAACGCGCAGCATTCGAAATCTGGTTACCCACCCCAGACTGGTTGGACACAACAACTCCCGTCTGCGCATTCACAATCACGCTAAAGATTTTTCCATCCGGCTTTTTTACAAGAATTCGATAATAGATCTCACCCGCCTGAAACGCGCGGGCATCGACCGGGGTGCCTCCGTAGGTTTTTGCGACGCCTTTGATGACCCGTGCAAGCCGAATCGTATTACCCGATAGGGTCGCCCTGCGCAGTTCACTCTGTTTGAGCTCACGGACGTCTGCGGCTGCTTCCTTAACAGGTATAGCAACAAGCAAACTTACCACCGTCAATAAAACCGCTACACGCATCTACTTCCTCACACTTGCAGGTCAGAAGATACGTCAATCGACGTGAACCGGTGATGAACAAGCAGTTAGCCCTGCGTTCAAGCGCTCCCAAGTTAAATGATTGAGAGATCAGATGATTCGCACGTGGATTGCAGCATTCGAACACAGCACGCCATTTCATAGATTAAAGCGCCGCTGTTGTTCCATCAAGGAGACCGATATGAAAACCTCTATCCTCAGCCCTATAAAAGCTTCTGCGGTGGCTATTGCTTTGCTGGGATCGACCGCCGTTGTTGTTACAGTCGCAATGCCAGATGTTGCAATTGCCAAAGAAGGAAAAGGCAACGGCGGGGGTAATGGCGGCGGCCAGGGTGGCGGAAAAGGTGGTGGAAACGGGAACAGCGGGAACAATGGTGGTGCCGACAAAGGCGATCGCGATTCAGCCAGTAACAATAAGAAAGGGTCTGACGGAAACCGCAAAGTTGGAAAATCCGGGGGGTCCATTTTCGGCGGTTCAAAAAGCAAGTCTTCGCGTTCCACTTCAGAGAACCGCGGTCGATTTTCACTAAAAGATCTTTTTAATGGAGGCGGCAAAGCAAAAGGCGCTGCAAATTCCAGGACGCGCACGACCACCAGCAGTGGAAAGCAATTATCCAAGACCAACAAGCAGACTACAGAAAATTTGATTGTCGACGAACCTGTTCGCCCCGCAGTTCGGCCCACTGGTAACAGGGTGGCGGCGCTTCTTGGTGCCCACCCTTCTGAACTGGGTGCACTTAATGCTGCGAACGCAAGTGCGACAGCCTTGGCCAATGCTTCACCTAATTCACGTGTCGGAAGAATAGCGACATATCGTGACACGGTGCTGGCCGGAGATCTCTTGCGGGAGGATCTTGCAGAACAGTTGGAAGAGCTTACCGGACTGGAGCCACCAGAGCGCACTGTCGCGGAGATCGAAGAAGATTTAGAAGTCGCATTGGATGATGTTCAAACCAATCAAGAGCTTGTTGACGAACTTGAACAGGCTTTGGAGGATGCCGGTGGAACGGACCCTGTGATCGAAGAGCAGCTCGATCAAGCGCAGATGGATCTGGAAGGTTCAATTGAGGAGGCGCGGGACCTCAATGAGGAACGTCAGGCAGCGTTAGAATATGAAGAAGCGACAGAAGAGGTTCGGGAACTGGTTGAACTTGTTGAAGAACAAGAATTAGCCGAGCGCGAAGCCTTGGAAGCGGCGGCCAACAAACCTGTTACCGATGCCGTGGAAGAAGAGGTCAAGTCGCTTCTGGGTCTGTAATCGAAGCCTCAAATCTCAGGAAAAACTGTCTAACGGTGCAGACAACTCACGGAAGCACCATAAGCCGGGGCGGTCATTTACTTCATCAGAAGCGGAATGGCCGCCCCTTGGTTTACCGGCATTGAACTATGCTTTGTGAGCTACAAACCACGATTTCATTAGCACCAAACGAAAGAATCCCGCCTAAGTTAGGCGGGATTCTGTTGTCAATTCCGTTGTTTAGGACGAGTATCAGGAATTGAACAAGGGTCGACTGAACTACCTTCAGACGTTGGTTTGCGCCTCAGAAAGTCGCTTGTTTTTTACAATTTCTATTAGTGCATTTTCGATAGGAGGGAAGCGACCGCTGATTGTATAGCGTTTGGTTGGCAACTTGTCCGCAGCGATACTGCCAGAGGTTTGCATCACAGCAACAGTGTCGGACTCTTCGGTCATAAAGGCAGACTTGATCATGCGTTTCCCCTCATTTGCAATTGAACGACAACTCGCTCGTTCAACTCTATAGAGCACTATGCCTCATCTCGGTTGAACGTCGCGAAAATACATTGTTCATGTTCGGTTAATGTTGTCCCCAAAACGAAAACAATGGGATAGTATGACCATTTGCCGGGGTTTGTTGCGCAGATCAGGGCGTGCCTTTGCTTCACTGCGATCTGTCAATGGTCTTAATAGGCTATGCTAAATTACTTGATTGACCCTCGTTTGCCTCAGCTCTCTCGAATTGTCGGCCTCCGGGATCGTCTAGTTGTGTTCAGCGCCCTGAGAGTGGTCCTTTGTTCAAGCCTACAGTGTTATTTATTGACCCGCACCTCTTGGGTGATTTCTTGATTGGGGTCGTAGACACTAGAAACCGCTTAAGCGCTCGATAAGCCAGTACATCGAAACCGATCCGATGCCATAGGCGGTGAGTACGACCGGTCCTCGACCAGTCGGCGAGGCAAACAAGCGCCAAATCGCAGTGAAGAGGGCCAGCGCAGCGATGAAACTCATCTGACCAGCCTCAACACCGAGATTAAATGCCAGCAACGCTGCCGGAATATCGTTTGGTGGTAGTCCAATTTCTGCCAGGGCACCTGCAAAACCAAGGCCGTGCAAAAGGCCAAACCCAAAGCAAACAATCCACGGTTTTTGCTTGGAAAGTCGGAAGCGACCTTCGCCACCTTTGACAATCTCCATTGCCAGAAACACGATTGAAAGCGCTATTACTGCCTCGACCGGTGGCCCAGGAACATTCAAAATACCAAAGGTCGCCAGCGCCAGAGTTATTGAATGCGCTAGTGTAAAAGCTGTTACGGCTCCTACCAGTCTCCAGACATCTCGGACCAGAATAAACAGCGCGAACACGAATAAAAGGTGATCCCAACCTTCCAGTATGTGTTCAAATCCCAATTGAAAATAGGATATGAAAACTGACCATGTCGTCTGTTCAAGAGGTATGGTTTGGATTGCTGTATCTGAGGTGAGACGAAGGGTCGTCGGTGCGGCCTCTAAGGGGTGCAAGCGCACCAAAACATCGTTTCTTTGTGCCTCCAAGCCTTCAATCGCAATGGATTTCCCCGCAATATCTTCACGACACTCCATGACCCATGATGAAACCCAGGCCCGACTGTCACGTGTTGCTTCCGGACCACGTGACGGAGCGCAACCATTTGGCAGCACTGCATCAATCGCCATTGGCTGACCATTCACATCGGGCTTTCGCCAATGAACGCTCCATGTGTTTGATGCGATTTGACGGATTTCCAAATATCCCGGATCAAGCGCATGTGCGTTGGCGTCGCCTTCGGGCCACACGAACAACAACGCAATTAACATACAGACCAAATGTCTCATTTGGTTGGTCCCGCGATATCGGGCACCACAATCTCATAGGCATCAGCAAGCGCCTCATATTGCGCTTGCGCCAGATCTGCACTCATGGTGCGACGCCAATCCTGTAGGACCGCATTGCGTATCTCTGATAACGGCGGTGTTTGAGCAGGCTCGATAGCGACCACTTGAACAAGATGAACACCGTAACCTGATTGGATCGGCCCTCCCCATTGACCTGGTTCGAGTTCAGTTAGACCGTTCGAAAACCCGGCACCAAACACCGAGTCGACAACCCGAGTTGCGGTCAAAGGCATTGAGGCAGGCAGTAATGTTGAACGCCCAAATTCAGGAAGCTCTTGTTCCTCACGCACCGTGCTCAACGCGTTTGCGATCGCAGCGTCACCTGGCGCTTCGCCAAGAAAGATCTGATTGAAGGCTACCTTTTTGGACGTCGCGTATCTTTCACGGTTCTTCTGAAGATAGGCCTCCAAATCTTCGTCTTCAGGGGTAACTGATGCAGCAATCGCTTCAGTAAGAAAATCCATCTTTTGGCTTAGCCGCGATCTGATCACGCTATCTCCGCGATCCAGCCCAAGCTTTCTTGCTTCTCTGACCAAAACTTCTTCACGAATTGATGCATCGATCAAAGCTTGCAGTTCAGCTTCGTTTGGTTGGCGTTTCCACCTGGCCTCAAATTGAGTAACCAGAAGCGCGACATCATCTTTGTCGATTGATATTGTCACGAGATTTTCGGTGGTCTCATTTTCCGGCGCGACGATATGGAACCAAATGAATATAGCCGCCCCAATCAGGAAGAAATGGAACAAAGGTTCTTTCAATAGGCGCATGCAGGCTCCTGCGTGAAATGCATCAGGTTCTACGTACCAATGCTGACATCAGCGAGTTAGTTTTTGCAATAAAGTGGGCTCTTGTCGCGCTGCAGAAGTATAGGCATCTGCCGAGGTAACAATCGCCACCTCGACTTATACTAATGTGATTAATGCTGATCACTCTGCCGGCGTGTACCAAATCGGTGATGAATACGCGCGTTCCTGATGCGTCAGCACCGCATCCTCGGGCAAGTCGATGCCATATCTCAGCTTGTCATACAGTATCCAACGCGGAGTCGGAATTTCCAAGGCGCGCACATAATAAAATACCCGTGCATTTGGGTCGAATTCAGGGTCGGACCAAACGGTCACAAGCTCGGAGGCACCGATTGTGTTGGCCCAACTGGCGGCTTCGACATCCACAGTATTCCCCACAGCGGGAACCTTTCCGCTATCATCGGCAATACGATCATCCGACCACGCAACGTCGTAGACCTTTTCTTGAAGGGCGCCTTCAGAATCAAGCCAGCCTTTGATCACCTGAACACGATCCAAGTTAGCACCCACTGGGTCGCGCAGCGCAGCGATCAGGAATGAAGGTGCACCATCTCCCTCGCGTGGGCGCAGGTCCGAACCCATTGGAACGCCTTTGGTATAACCGACATTAGCAAGAAAACGGGTCTCAACATCAGCTTCACTGAAATCCCAACCACCAAAAAACCTCAGGCCGATCCGAGGACCTGTTGTCGCGTATGTCTCACGTCGTTTAAACGCGTCGAAGATCGCAGCACGCGTATTGTCGGTGGCCCAAACAGCCGTGTATCCGGATGCCACCAAAAGGTCGCCCGGTATTTCACCGAGATCATTCGCAATGAAAGGGTGCTTGATCCGCGAGGCTGACGGTTCAACGCTGACCGACTTGCCAAAGAAGTTGTCTTCTTCGGCAGTGGCCAAAGACGTATGGCTGTCCGTCGCGCCCCCCATGCCAAATTTATAGGGGTTCACGCCAAACTTTTCTTCCAGCAGCAATCCTCGTTTCAGAGCTTCTCGGGCGTACTCGCCTGCCAGCATGTCATCGGTCTTCAGCTCGGTTATGTCGAGATTGCCGACGTCCCAGTTCTCGTAATCCGCAAATTCGTCGTCTGGGCTCAGGAACGGATGCGCTTCTCCGTCACCTTTGATTTGAGTGACTTCATAGTGAGGCTCCCATTTTGCGCGGGCGGCTACGTAATCCGCGTCGACCTTGCCACCGTGATAGGTATCTTCGGTCGGGAACATCCACCCGTTTGAAAGGTTGCCGTTATGCGCAAACGCAACTGCGCGTCCTCCGGTTTTCTCCTGATATTCTTCAAGCCAAGCATATAGCGCTTTTGGGTCGGTATCGCCGTAGGGTGGTTGTGTGACCGGTGGCACCATCTGCAAGGCACGGATCGGCCCATCGCGCAGCATGACGTTCCGGTGCAGGTTGAAACCCTTAGGCACCGAAGTCCATTCGAACCCGATAAATGCAGTAAAATTACCCGGGTCGTTGTGCCGCTCGGCCGCAAGCACAATATGTTCCCAGGTAAAGGCAAAAGCGTCGGCACCGGGGCTGTAAGACTCCAACAGAATTTCTGGCAGGGTCATTTGCGAGAAATTGGTTATTATGTCGAAGGCTGCTTTCCCGGCCTCTTCGCCACCTGCTTTGTAGCCTTCGTACCATTCCAGCCCTTTTGGATCAGCCAGAACACCGGGTTTCCCAGCCTGCAAATCCGGAGCAAAGCCCATGAGGTCCGTATGATCTGTCAGAACCATCCAATCCAATGGTCTGGCCAGCCTTACGGGCTGCCCTGTGGAGGAAATGACCTGCTCTCCCTTTGCAAAACGCCAAGCTTCATCGGGTAGCAGGGTATTTCCAAATGCTCCCGCATCTAATGACAGCCCGGTATGTAGATGTGTATCACCCCAAAGCGGGCGTTCGGGGAAAGAACGCTGTGCGTACGGCGAATATGGTTGATTGGAAAACAGCCCTTCGACTGCCTGTTCGCTTGGAACCGCGTCAGAAAGCACAACGGTCGGCGCAAGAATAAGAGATAGAAAACAAGCAGAAATTCGATACATAGTGCCTCCCAAAAAGCAAAAAATACTCAGCGAGTTCCCAGAGTCTTTTGTGACTCCAATATATTCGATTTTTATGATATCATATCTGAGGGGCTCGTGGAAAAAATTTTGCCGCTAAGTCTTTGAGCTAATTGTATTCGAGGCGGTCGGCTCCTTGTTCCCGGATCAAAAATGCTGTCTTTCGCGCTTGAATACGTGTCCAACAGTCCGGGGGAGCACCGGAGCGGACCGCTAAACGATTGCTTCAGTGATCGGCCAAATTTCATGTTGAACTCAGGGGTTTTCCCACCAATCGGTCGGCTTGGCGCGTTTGCCGCGGTTACGGTCAAGCCAAAGGGCAAATCTACGCAAGGGTGAAAGCGCCAGTGCCAACCAGAAACGATGACGCCATAGCGTAAAATCGCGGTTGAACGGACAGACGCGCATGCAAATTGCGCAGTCGGAAGACAGTTTGGCCCAGAACCCAAAGCACCTAGCCGCGTCGGAAGTCCACTTGCGCACACCCTTTATGGCCGAGGGATCCTCCGTTGTCTCCGGCGCTCCGTAAGGGAGCGCTTTGACCGGGCAGGCATCTGCGCATTTGGTGCAAATGCTACAGAAAGCACGTACACCCAAAGGCCTGGGGGGATCATGTGCCAGTGGAAGATTGGTGAATATCTTGGAGAACCGCAATCGCGGACCATATTCAGGTGTTATCACCATCTGGTTGCGGGCATATTCTCCCAAGCCCGCCTTGATCGCATAAGGGATCACGAGACCGGTGTCATTCATAGAGGCTGTGGCCTCATAGCCCAGATTACGGATGTAGGCTGCAAGCTGCATCACGATACTGGCCTCATGGGAGTATTCGCGTCCAGTGGCAGCCCCCGCGAGAGCAGACGGATAGGTAGCCACAAGGTCTTCATCCATCTGATGGCCCATCACGATGACGGATGTCATGCCTTCCGGCAGGTCGTTGGGCGCATCAGAGAAGTCGCGAGTGTCAACTCGGGCCGCGTAAAGCCAACGGTCATCCATATCGGTGATGCCACAGAGATCGGCCCCAAAGAATTTCGCAATTCGTTTGACCTCCCTTGCCATCGCGACAGGGTCGTCTATCGGGTGCTGTGTCGGGGCCACAGGTGTGTCATTGTTGATGGGGGCTTGGAAGCCCTCGCGCCTGCCGGTCTCGCCTCCTCTTTCGGAGATCAAGTCTGAAATCAACCAAGCCGCGTTTCTAAGCGCAAAGTCGCGTTGGGTGAAACCATCCCCACGACGCGGAATGGCTTCCATGCGGTACGAGGCAAAGAAGGCGTCGGTCTGATTGCTGCGGATACGCTCATCCCAAAAAGCGCGGGTAAATATATCATTACGCTGATTGAAGCGCTCAAAGTCATCGGTGACATCAATGCCTGCGGCAGCATCGTCGGGTCGTTGGGGGTGGTTGGAGGGATAGCCCATTGCGAGACGATGCCGCGTGATAGGTCAGTTGTCAAAGGGGAGCAGATGCAACGTTTACATTTGCCCGTGTGAGTTTCCGGTTATGGTGCTGAGGAGGATTGGTCATGAAGCAAGCAGTTTGGTGGACTGTTTGTAGATCGAACGGGTTGTTTGGAATTTGGTTGCGGGAGTAGGATTTGGCCTTTGCCGAACAGCAACGAAACTTTTCACCTAACAAGCTATCTATGTGTAGCCCTTGGGCGTTCGTGCAGGGCCATAAAGAAGGAACTCTAGAAGTTGATTGATTGAAGCGGTCGACAGATGGCCACTCCGCTTGGGTAAATTCAAGACCAAGGTTGTCCCGGAGACCAACGCTGTGCAACCCCTGCAATGAAATGGCCGAGGTGACCGACCATTGTGTCCGCATGGCAGACATCAGGCTGAAATCACTGAACATCCGCTTCGAGCCCAAAGTTACCGGGTGCTGCGGTCCGCGCCAAGGACGGCAATGCGCAGGAAGGCAGACTTTGCAAATTCTAGCTATCGGACAAACCAAATGACAGGCTGGAAACGATCAACAGGCGTTTTCTACCCAAAGCTGCCGTTTTACAGGCCGGAGTTCTCTGGTAGCGTCGGCTATCTGCAAAAAAACCTAAAGCTGCGAACCAATTGGTAAAATACTTAGAAATCCAGCAACTATGTGATCCCAGGCCGATCCCGTCGGCTCGGATTGGTATTCAATTACATTGCCATCATCGCCTTTTGTCGTCCATTTAAGCTGACCAGCTTTCTCGAGCGTCACGTTATATGTGTATGCGGGTAGCGCGTCGTCCAAGGCACCCATGGTCTGTGTAGCCAATGCTGGCGAGTCAATCAGAATTCCCATCTCGGTGTTGATGTTGACAGAACGTGGGTCCCAGTTGAATGACCCTACGAACAAGTATCGGTCATCAACTGCAAACGCCTTGGAATGTAGACCTGACCTGGATTGAGCCCAGTTAATACCCCGGCGTTGGACCTGATAGGCGTCGGGTCGCAGCTCATAGAGTTCTACCCCACCGCGCAGAAGTGCCCGGCGTTTCTTGGCGTAGTGCGCGTAAACGGGTGCGACGTCGTTAGATGCAAGTGAATTGGTTACAACCTTTACTTCGACCCCACGGTTCTCGAGTTCGGTCAGCCATTTCACACCCTTGTTGCGCGGCACGAAATAGGCGGAGACGATGTTCACCTCACGGCTGGCATTCTCAAAGTACGGAAGCAATTGAGATGCCAGAACGGGACTTGAGTTCTCGAGACCAGCGGCTTTCGACGGAGGATCAGCATAAAGCTTCGCAGGCAGCCAATCCAATGACAGAGCTCCATCCGCGAAGTTCTCTTGTGCTGACTTTCTGAGAGCCGCGCCATACTGCGTTTGCTTCGCTTCATCGACCAGTTCGTTCAACCTGACTCGCGCATCACCAAGGTCAAATTCCTGAGGTTCTCCAACAACCACCCGAGCTGGAACGGCAAACTCGCTGTTCCAGTAAGAGTCAAAGCTACGCGACACCTCCCGCACAACGGGGCCTGCGGCCAGCACATCCAGATCAGCATAGTTCATTTCTTCCCGAGCGAGAAAGTACTCGGCACCGATGTTTCTCCCACCCACAATCGTGAACACGTTGTCTGCCGTCATTGATTTGTTGTGCATTCTGCGATTGATGCGTTTGAAGTCCGTCAGCCCCGCGATCAACAGGCTTTGATCTCGCCAAAAAGGATTGAACAACCTGATCTCAATATTTTTGTGATTGTCCAACGCGGCCGTCATCGCGTCATAACTGGACGTATCCATGTCATCCAGTAGCAATCGGATGCGAACACCCCGATCTGCCGCCTGCAAAAGACTGGCTGCAAAAAGGTGGCCCGTTGGGTCGTTGTGCAGCAGGTAGTATTGCGCGTCTATCGTTTGCTCAGCCGCAGCCGCTAACAGCAAACGTGAAACAAGCGCTTCTTCGCCGTCACTGATCAGCTTGACCCCCGACCGACCGTCTTTGGGATCGCCAAGCCGGTTGGCTGCCTGACTAAGAGCTGTGCGCGAGTTTGCCGGAAGTGAGGCCGATACCGTCTTTTCATAAGTGCGAGTTTTTGGAGCGCAAGCAACAAGAGTCAGCGCGCACCAAACACAAACCACAAACTTCCATCGCGTCATCAGCTTCCTCCATCCCTGTATCCTAGGTGACTACGCCGAGACGGGTGATTGCAAGTTTGTTCTGTGAAGCATGAGGTTGTTTCGCTTGTCGTTGTTGATTTGGTGAAACCCTCAACTGCCCCACGCAGGTATGTGATTTTGACGCAACCTCAATTCAAACGTACTCTACCAGCAGCCAAGCGCAAACGAGAACCATGTCTGATCCCGAACACAGAAATGACTCTGCCGCGGAACCTTCGCCGCGTGCCGTGGACGACGGTATCGGCGTGGCAACAGAGGAGTTCAGAATTTCGATGCCAATCGGGATCGGAGCTGTCTTGGCTGCTCTGGCTTCTTTGGCCACGTGCTATTCCGGGATTCTACTGACCTATTTGGTTGGTTATGAAGCGCTTTCCATAAACCCTCATGTGCAAGCGGTGCTCATGTGGGTGTTTGCATTATTGGCGGTTAGTTTCTTATGGAGAGACCGGAAACGGCATGCCAAGGAGCTTCCACTCGTCCTCGGAGGGATTGCTGCCGTCATCCTGATTGTCACGCTGTACTTCGGCTATGACGAACGTGTCGAAGCGCTCGCCTATGTGCTTCTGGTGATCGCGGCTTTGCTAAACCAGAACTTTATACTCGATGCTTTGAACCACACGGTTCGCAACCAGACACATGAAATAGAGGCATTGAACGACAGACTGACCGAGAAGGTAAAGCGCCAGGAAGGCGAGATTGACAGGCTGGCACGACTCAAACAATTCCTTGCTCCTCAGGTTGCGGAGCTTGTCGTAGAAGAAAATTCTGACGAGCTTCTTAAAACTCATCGTCGATACATCGCTTGCCTATTCTGCGACATCCGCAATTTCACGGCGATTTCCGAGGCGATTGAGCCAGAAGATGTCATTACGCTTCTCCAGCATTTCCACGATGAGGTTGGCCATTTAGTTGCACAACACAAGGGAACAATCGGATACCGAGCCGGAGACGGATTGATGGTGTTCTTCAATGATCCGGTTCCCTGCGATCAGCCCGTTCTGCAAGCCGTGCGGCTGGCTAAAGAAATAAGCGAAGCCTTCGAGGGAATACGTGCACCCTGGCAGAAACTCGGGCACGCGATGGGTTTGGGTATTGGGATCAGTAGTGGTTACGCGACGCTTGGGCTTATCGGGTTTCATGGTCGCGCCGACTACACCGCAATCGGTGGAGTTGTGAACACCGCATCCAGGCTTTGCGACTTTGCCAGCGACGGGCAGATCCTTTTGAACCAACGGGCGCTTCTAGACATAGAACAACATGTGGAGACCGAAGAACTGGGGGAACGGGAACTGAAGGGCATCGGTGGCCTTGTGCAGATTTTTCGCGTTATCAGTCTCTTTGATCAAGCAAAGTGATGCCCTCTCTTGTTAGGACTTCAATCGTTCTTTGCATTTTTGAAGGTCCGCTTAGGGCTGCGAGCGGTCAATCTTGCTCGTCGCGGAAAATGGCAGCGTTGAGCCCAAAGCCGATCTTTTTCAAAGGATAATATTCAAAGTCAGCAAGTTAAGTCGGCCTCTTTGTGCGACATTCCGACGCGCCGTTTGCTTCAGGCAAGTTTATCTATGATACTAATATTTCCATAATTGAATTTTTCTTAGCTGAGCGAGATAGCTATGTCAGACCAATCCGTCAGCAGCTCGATAGGCGCAGCCAGACGCGAATGGCTGTCCTTCTTGTTTATTACTTTGATATTATTGCCAGGCATTACAGTCCTGGGAGTAGGAGCTTACGGTTTTACCGTTTGGATTCTGCAAATGATCTACGGCCCACCAACTGGATCTCTATAAGCCCAGAACATGAACCGAGGAGCACGTTCTCATGTCTCTGAAGTCCACATTGTCATCATTTTGGAATACGGTTTCGCGCCCAGCTACGACGATTAGTCTTGGTGTAATCAGCCTCGGCGGCTTCATTACAGGGATAATTTTCTGGGGCGGCTTTAATACCGCGATGGAGCTTACCAACACAGAGGAATTCTGCGTTTCCTGCCATGCAATGCGCGATAATGTCTACGTGGAACTTCAGTCCACTGTCCACTGGGAGAACCGTACGGGTGTGCGTGCAACATGTCCGGATTGTCATGTGCCACACGAGTGGACCAATAAGGTTGCCAGAAAAATGCAAGCCTCGAAGGAGGTGTGGGCAGCTGTATTTGGAACCATAAACACCCGTGAAAAGTTTGAAGAGCGCCGTGCAGAATTGGCAAAACACGAATGGGCTCGACTGGAGGCAAACAACTCTCTCGAATGTCGCAATTGTCATGATTATGACAGCATGGATTGGGACGCTATGTCGGCCGAAGCGCGGTTTTACATGGAACCTGCAGCGGCACTAAATACCGGCTGCATCGAATGTCACAAAGGCATAGCCCATCACTTGCCAGACAACGTTGCGGTCGGAAGCCCGGCCATGGCCAAATTGGAAAACAAGGCAAATTCTGGAAGTGTAACCGTCGGTGAAGACTACTTCGCCATTCGGGATATTCCCGTTTACGACAGCGCAGAGTCGACGGAACCAGTAGGCAACCTAACCCTCGGTGCTGCAGTCGAAATTCTGGATGAAAGCGGCGACCGTATTCAGTTTGCACTGAAAGCGTGGCGAAAAGATAAAGGGTTTGGCCGCGTCATATTTGACGAGTTTGGGCACAATATTCGGGTTGCGGTTCTGTCCAAGGACACCGCGCAAGACGCACAGTTGGTTGAGGCTTCTGCGCCCCAAACGGATGAGGCGACAGGGCTCGATTGGGCCCCTGTTACAGTGACCCTCTGGTCAGACAAACAGGGATACGTGGACGAGATAGATGAGCTTTGGACTGTGGCAGAGGAAAGCTATGCTTCAAATTGCTCGACTTGCCACGCACAACCGGACCCAGATCACTTTGGCACCAATTCCTGGCCAGCACAGTTCAACGGTATGGTCGGCTTTACCAACATGGATGAAGATCAGGCCAATTTGGTGCTGACCTATTTGCAAAAACATTCCGCTGATTATGGCGGCTCTCATTGAGGAGAAACCAATGTCCACGCGCCGTGATTTTCTTAAAGGCACCGGGGCAGCAGGACTATCTGCTCTATTAGGCCCCAGCTTGCTCCAGCCAGCCGCTGCTCGAGCTGAGCAACTAACGTCTGCGGGCGTTTGGAAAACATCAGGTTCTCACTGGGGCGCTATTGAAGCTCTGGTAAAAGGCGGACAAGTTGCCGAAGTCCGCCCTCTCGCCGACGATCCGCATCCGACAAACATGGTGAACGGCATCCAGGGCCTGATCTATTCACCGTCCCGCGTCCGCTATCCCATGGCTCGTGCAGAATGGCTCGATAAACGCAAGGATGCTGATCGGACGTCTAGGGGCGACAACCGGTTCGTTCGTCTAACCTGGGACGAGGCTTTGGATCTGTTCTTTGAAGAGATGGAGCGAGTTCAGGTTTCGCACGGGCCTTCGGGGCTCTATGCCGGTGCGACCGGGTGGCGGCAGACGGGTCAGTTCCACTCGTGCATCAATCACATGAACCGGGCCGTATCCATGTATGGCGGATATGTGAAAAAAGCGGGCGACTATTCAACTGGCGCCGGTCAAACTATTCTTCCATATGTGCTGGGTTCCACTGAAGTGTACTCTCAGGGAACTAGTTGGCCGCTGATCTTGGACAACGCCAAGACCATCGTATTCTGGGCAAATGACCCGCTGAAAAACCTGCAAGTCGGCTGGACGTGCGAAACACACGAACCTTTTGAGTATTTTGATCAGTTGCGGGACAAGATCGCTTCTGGAGAAATCCGGTCTATCAGCGTGGATCCAGTGCGCACAAAAACGCAAAAACACATCGGAGCGGAACAGCTCTATATCAATCCGATGACGGATGTACCTTTCATGTTAGCGTTGGCACACACACTTCACACCGAAGGCCTGCACGACCAAGAGTTCCTGAGTGTCTACACGCTCGGTTATGAACCTTTCATCGCCTACGTCATGGGTGAAGCTGAAGACGGAGTTGAAAAAACGCCCGAATGGGCTGCACCAATTTGTGGCGTGCCTGTTGATACGATTAAGGAGTTCGCTCGTCTTCTTGCTTCAGACCGAACTCAATTGATCTTCGGCTGGTCTGTCCAGCGGCAACAGCACGGCGAACAGCCGTATTGGATGGGAGCGATCATAGCGGCTATGCTGGGGCAAATCGGGCTGCCAGGTGGTGGTATTAGCTACTCTCACCATTATAGCGGTATCGGTGTAGCACCTTCCGGTGCCAGCATGCCTGGGGCGTTTCCCCTTAACCTGGATATTGGTGTCGATCCTGTGCGAACGGACGACAACTTCATGGGAGCAAGCAGTACGATCCCCGTCGCCAGATGGATTGATTGCCTGATGAACCCCGGTGGGACAGTCGAACACAATGGTCATACGGTTACTTATCCGGACATCCGTATGGCAATCTTCACTGGTTGCAATCCCTTCCATCATCATCAGGACCACAACAAAATGCGTGTGGCCATCCAAAAACTGGAGACCATTGTTGCAATAGACTATGCGTGGACTGCCACATGCAGACACGCAGATTTGGTACTGCCCGCGTGCACTCAGTTTGAGCGAAATGATATCGATAGCTACGGTTCCTATTCACGCTCCGGTGTGATCGCGATGAAGAAACTGGTCGATCCGTTGTTCCACTCCAAAACCGATTTTGAGATATTCTCGCTATTCTGCAAACGCTTCGATCGCGAAGAAGAATACACACGCGGTTGGGATGAAATGGAATGGGTCAAAAGCCTTTATGAAACGACCCGCAGCGCAAACGAGGGAAGCTATGAGATGCTGTCCTTCGACGAGTTTTGGGAAAAAGGCATCGTTCGGTTTGAGAGGGGTGAACCCTGGGTCAGGCACGCCGATTTCCGCGACGACCCGGAAATAAACGCTCTTGGAACGCCTTCAGGTTTTATTGAAATCTCCAGCCGTACCATCGGCAACTATGGGTACGATGACTGCGGAGAGCATCCTAAGTGGATGGAAAAAATCGAACGTTCTCATGGGGGGCCGGGGTCGGAGAAGTTTCCGCTATGGCTACAATCCTGTCACCCAGATCAGCGGCTTCATTCGCAAATGTGCGAGAGCGATCCGTACCGCGCGACGTATGCGGTTAAGGATCGAGAGCCTGTATACGTCAACCCGGAAGACGCGGCCGAACGAGGTATAGAAGACGGGGATATCGTGCGTGTTTTTAATGATCGCGGTCAACTTTTGGCGGGTGCAGTTCTGAGTGAAGATTATCCGAGAGGAGTAATTCGCATTCATGAAGGTGCTTGGTACGGTCCAGTCGACGCATCGCCAAACGCTTTAGACACTTATGGTGATCCAAACACCGTCACTTTGGATGTGGGGGCCTCAAAACTTTCTCAAGCTACTTCAGCCAATACCTGTATAGTTGAGATGGAGAAGTTTAAAGGAGAAGTTCCGCAAGTAACGGCTTTTGGCGGGCCGACTAGTATATGAAAGAAGTTTCCCCGGAACTGATACGCTTTCTATCGAATGCATTCGCGCGTGAACTTGACTTGGCAACAATTGCGGCATGCTACGACGGAGTCGCAGACGAGCTTTTGCATGGTGCTGCGGGAACAGATCAACTAATCCAGGAAATGAAAACGTGGTCTAATGCTCAGGAAACGCAAAGAAGGCTCGCAATTAGTTACGGAAGTGTGTTTCTGGCAGGTGGAAGGGAAGCGGCGCCACTATATGCTTCCGCCTGGCAAGGAAACGGGACACTCATGTCCACCCCACATTACAGAATGCTGTCACTTCTGAAGCAAGCCGGAAAAGAAGTTGCCAATAGCTACTCTGAACCAGCCGATCACTTGGCAATAATGCTCGAGTATCTCGCGATTTGTTTGGAAGGGCATCACGCCGCACCAGACGCCGCACAATTTGCTTCCAGTGACATATCGCCATGGTACCGAGGTTTTTCAAAAAAGGTCCATCGCCATAGCGAGTCCGATCCTTTTTACTTGTCGCTTGTGAAGATTACTGAAGCCGTGGTGGAGGACCTAAAAACGAGTATAGTCAAAGTGGAATAAGCGTTTTGTGAACAGATTATTGCTAGGCTAACGGGACATCTTGGTTTGCGTAGAAGAAGATCAGTCCGCATCTCAGAACCACATGGCGGCGAATGACAACTTTGTCCCGCGAGGTGGACGTTCAGATCATTGCGCATTGCCGCACAGCAGCGAACGGCCAATTTGTCCGCAAAGCGGATGCTCATACCGAGTGCAGTGAATGACCGCCATGAGCCCAGAGCAGAAATTGCATTTCGGAAGCAAAGTCTGCCTTCCTGAACTTTAGATTTGACTTTAACTGATCGCCTCCGCCACTACTGCAGTTGTAAAATATCCGGAACGCAAAGTTTTCTTTTTACCGGCATTTTGTCCGCACCATCCGATCGTTTCAGTCTTTTAGGCCCGTCTTTGACCTTAACCTTCGGCTTAGCCAGCGGGCCCTTTAAAGTCACTGGCCAGGGGCTTTTCGAAAGAGGTTCTCCGATTTTACGGGGTTGTAGATTTAAGTCCAAGGCCTTGCCAGTCAAATCAACAGCGCCAAAGACGACAACCTGGACGTGATCTGTTTCCAATGTGGTTTGTTTCGTCGAGAGGTTTCCATTAGAAATAATAATCGGCGCTCGCAAACATACAATTGGAGCTACCTTTTGTTTGTCCTTGGTAAACACCCAAGGTAGCACCCCAAGCCCCGCCAGATCTAAAAGCTGAGTCTCAATCGAGCCATCACGCAGTGAGACTGTGGCATTGCCGCTCATGCTGTTAGCAAAATGCTTGGGTGAATCGGTTCCGCCTGTAACCGAAAAATCTGCATAGACTGTACCGCTTGCGCCCTTTTTGAAGTTCAGGTTGTGAAGAATATCATCCAGCTGCCAGCCACCTGCGTTGCCGGTCAACGTGAGTAGATGCGCGTCGTTTGATAGATCCATTTGCCCGCTAACGTCGAAGCTTGCGCCTCCGTATTCAAACTTCAAAGGCCCAGCCTTAAGCTCGTTTTTGTTGAGCATCAGTTCGCTCTGCAAACTGCTGATGCCTTTCGCACCCTCTATGTGACGAAGGTCTACGTCGACATCCATATCCATACCGGATAAGAGAATTGAACGTCCGATAGGTTTAAGCGTCACATCTCTCAACGCACCTTGATCGCCTTCGTCTTCTTGCTTAGACCCTTTCTCCTCTGGCTCTGGACCGCCTATTTTCCGCAACTGTGCAGCGGCCTGTACGATAGTTCGGATCTGATCTATCTTTATCAGGTCACTCTCAATGGAACCCCGCAGCACCGGCTCACTTGTTGCATCATCTAGATCGGCCAATATCTGTAAGACAGAGTCGGCGACCTCAACATTGGCACTAGCGTTCCAATCGGTGTCTTCGCTAACAAGGTCGATTTCAAGGCGTGCCTGTCCGGTTTCGACGCGTTCAAGCGACAGGGCTTCCAAAAGGTCCGCTCCGGATGGGACTGAGACATCAATTCCCAAATCCAGGTCCTCGAATTTGAGTACATTCTTGACAGTGCCATGCACTTCAAGGTTCCAGACGTCCGTATCGCTTGTCTTCCCATCCAAATTCGTCAGCGAAAGCTGATTGATGTCACCGTTCAAGTGGAAGTCACCGGAAAACCTGCCAAGCTGGTCGTCTGGTCCCAACAATTCTGGCGAGATCAAACTGCTTGCCGGTATATCGATTAGGCCTACTGCTGATATGCCTTGCAACTGAAGCGCGTCATCGACCGAACCGTTCAAAATGATAAACGGATCGGCGGGGTTTCCAATTCTCAGGTTGATGTTTCCGACCTTTAAGGCGCCTTCTGGTGTTTTGGAAAGCTCGGAGAACTTAATCGGTGGCGGGCCTTCGCCGGACGTGTCCAACGTGAAGCCGTTGGTCTTAATGACCATTTGTCGCTGCGGCACCTGCCCGGGTACGCTGTCAATAACCATGTCGACCGCGATAAGTATAAGATCATATCGCGAGGCGGCTGGCGCTGGTTCCGCATCTTCTGGGTACAACCTAATTCGGGTTGTCAGCGATACGTCTTCCGGGTTGCCCAGTTCCCCGATCTGCCCCGTCAGCGAAAGGCTTTGCCCGCCATCCAACTCAGCCAATACAGATAGGCCGTCAATCCGTGCTACGCCGTCGACTGATTTGAACGTTACACCAATATTCCCCGTACCGTCCAAAACTCGGTTAAGCTTCAGGATATCGAGAAACTGGCCAAATTCTGCAATCTCTATGCTCGTCTTCACTTGTAGGCCGTTTTCTTGAGGGACTTCATCTGCGGCAATCGCAATCTGTTCAAAGTTCACCGCCACTTGAAACGGGTCTTTCGCGGGAAATGTCGCGTTCAGCTCAAACCTCTCTCCGTTTAGCGAACCGGCCCCGACTGCCGTCGCAACATCGGTTTCCGTATCACGCTTTAAGAGCAGCTGAGGAAGCTGAAGGTCCAACTCAAGTCCGTTTAAATCGTTCTGATAAAAAATGGCGATATCAGTCAGATCAATTTTGCGGTCCGTCAGAATTCCGGCTAACGGCGGCGTCGGGGAATTTGCAGGTTTTCCGGCTTCAGCTTCCGTTTGGGAAATGGACTGCCAGTTTCCGAAGCCGTCTTTGTCTGTGATTAGGTTAAGATGAACACCTGAGAGCGAAAGACCACTTAGTGACAGTTTACTGTTCCAAAGGTCGCGCGCGGAAACTTCAAACTCGATCTCATCGATTGCTGCAAGTTTCACATCAGCATTCTGAGAACCGGGTAGTTCCAGCCCTGTCGCTGACACCTGCAATTGCCAACCAAGTCCCAGACGCACTTCATCTTCAATTCTAACGTCCTGACCAAGTTTCTTAGAGATCAGATTTTCGACGAAAGTAGTCCTGATCGAAGAAAACAACGCAGAAGACAGAAAAAGCCAAGCTGCCAACATAGCGACACACGCGACAACGAAACAAATCAATATACCTTTTGCAACGTATCGCACGTACTTCTCCTAAATTTCCGATTCACCCAGTGGACAGCCTAGACCATTTAATCATTAAGTTAATGGAGTATATGGTCAGTAAATGATCTGAAATCTGAATGATCTTGACTATATAGCCGATATTCTCGCCTATTTAGTCGAACCGCTAAGAAGCGGGTAATTGATAGACGTTCGACTAGTGCTTCACGCCCGGTTTCTAAACGACAGGCTTGAGCGTTGCATGAGTGCTGACTAAATCGGTCCGACTATCCCTCCAACCGAGAGAAAGCAGGGTTCTTTCGATACCCTTCATTTATTCAGTAACTGCTACAAATGAATTCATAAAACAATGATGACACGACGAGCTCACTAGCCAGAAAACAAGAGGGTCAGGCTGCGTTTTGTTCCAGAGCCGGGGCCGTTACGAGACAGATTGTTCACATTGTCCGGCTCCTTAGTCGGAGTCAATATCGGTCTATTGCATCTCTTGGGTGGGGCCGATGGATCAAAGAGCGCTTTATGAGGCCTTGCGTTGGAAATGCTTACCGTGTTGCTGCAGCTTGGCTTGGTGCCGTGTCATCACTAATGCTGGCACTTGGCTTATCAGGTATAAATCTGCCTACGTGAACAAAATAACTCCCTCCCGCTTAGGATCGGGTGCCCCAGCATGGGAAGAGTTGGCAATTCGCCGCTCGGGGCAGTTTGCGTCAACAAGTGAAGTTCGACTGAATGCTAGCTTTGTCCCGCACTGCCGCCGTTGACCAGTTCGGGACAGCTCATATCCCCAACCAAAACTGTCAGATGACCACTGTGAGCCCAAAGCGGTCGGGGTCAGTCGCTAATTCAGAACATCATTTTGATTTAGAAACTTGGCCCGCAATCCAAGATCGGCATTAATTTTCCTTTCTGCCTTAGATCATCTCGATGCTAGGCTCAGACAAATATCGTCTTACTGAGCATCGAAAAATTATGACCAAACTGAATGTTACCCGCCGCACTGCATTGACCATCCTTGGAAGCGCGTCAATGATCGCTATTTCTCATGCCACGTCTACGCAAGCGGCCTCGTCATTGCAGGATTTTGGAAGCCAGCTTCAAACACTGCCCGAAATCACTGTTTACACAGCGCAGCGCGTCATCACCATGGAGGACAACGACCCTGCTATCAACGCGGTTGCCGTGGTCGGAGACCGTATTCTGGCCGCCGGTCCGCGCGACACACACGTTGACCGGATTGGTTCGCAGCCGTTTCGACTGGACGATCAATTCTCCGAGAAAGTCATTATCGCCGGTTTGATAGACCAGCACGTGCATCCTTTCCTCGCCGGATTGACCCTGACCTCCGAGATCATATCCATCGAGGATTGGAACATTCCGACTGGTTTTTCGAAGGCCGCCGAGGATGAGGCGGATTATAAGTCTCGTTTGCAAGCCGCCGAAGCGGTAATGGATGATCCCGACGCTTTGTTGCTGACATGGGGGTGTCACCACTTCTTTCATGGCGAGATCAGGCGCGCGCAACTCGACGAGATCAGCAGCACGCGCCCAATCATTATAGTCCACCGATCTGCACACGAGTTGATCCTTAACACTCCCGCATTGGAGTTGCTGGGCATCACCGAAGACTTTGTTAATGGCTTTGCGGGGCTCGCGCTTGAGCAATCGAGCTTTGAAGACGGGTATTTCTTCGAGGCAGGCATGTTCGCCGTTCTTCCGGCGGTCGCACCCGTATTGGCAACTCCTGAACGCTTGGGCGCGGGCCTTAGACTGGCCCGAGAGTACATGCACCGTGCCGGCGTCACCGTTGCCGCTGAACCGGGAGGTGTGCTGTCTCGACCTCTGCAGGATGCAACCAACGCGGTTTTTTCAGGACCCGATACCCAGCTCAGGACCTATTTCATACCTGACGGGAAGTCTCTGGCCACCTTGCACTTTCAAAGTGGTTCGATGATTGAGGAGACGGAAAAGCTGCTGGATTGGGGCGAAGGAAAGACGGCGTTTATGCCGAAGCAGGTGAAACTCTTCGCGGATGGCGCTGTCTACAGTTTGGCCATGCAGGTCTCGGAGCCTTATGTGGGTGGCGATTTCCACGGCGAGTGGATCATGCAACCCGACGAGTTCAATCCCGTATTCGATGCATATTGGAACGCGGGTTACCAAATACATGTTCATCTGACCGGCGACCTTGCTGTCGATTTGATTTTGGACGCCGTCGAGCGAAACATGCGCCGGATGCCGCGAGCTGATCACCACACGACATTGGTTCACTTTGGTTATGCGAGAGAAGATCAAACAAAACGGATCGCTGAGTTGGGCTGCATCGTCAGCGGCAATCCATACTACGTAACCGCGCTGTCAGATCGATATAGCGAGCTTGGACTTGGTCCAGAACGTGCAGATGACATCGTGCCCCTTGGGCCAATTAAGGCCAACGGCATTCCCATCTCATTCCATTCTGACGTACCAATGGCTCCCGGTGAACCGCTATTCCTTGTTTGGGCTGGCGTAAACCGAACGACCTTCTCCGGCCGTGTCGCAGGCCCAGAACACCGCCTGTCGGTCGAAGACGCTTTGCGGGCTGTGACTATTGATGCGGCCCAGTCCTTGCGATTGGAGGATGAGGTTGGCTCTATCGCTCCCGGCAAGTTGGCAAACTTCACCATCCTTGAAGAAGACCCATTCGAGGTGGAAGCCTACAAGATTAAGGACATCGGTATCTGGGGTACCGTACTTGAAGGTGACATTTTTCCAGTGTCAGACGACTTCGATCTCGACCGCGCGTCATTATCGCCAACCCGGGATACAATAAATCCGCCAAAAAAGCCGCTGTATGCGCTTGCTGATGTATCGGGCATCGCCTAGAAAGGCATGCTTGCCGGATGCTCGTGTTGCGCTTCACCCGTATCTCAGTCGTGCACGACATCTGCGGCGGGGCAAATCTCTGCAGTTAGCTGTTGCGGGACCAATGCGTTGGGGTGGGCCGTCGTGTCTGAATGGGCCTCCAAAGTTTAGATTGGAGCCAAGTTGAGATCGCGTAATCAAGTGTCCGGAATGTCCGCGTAGAAGGCATTCATTGAATTCTGCCGAACGACTGCTTCGAGCCCAAAGCGGAAGCTTTCAGGTCTTTAAGTCAGCAGCCCCACTGCTAAAATCATTCGCCACTTTTCAACCTCAACCGCTGGTGCTAGTGGGCGCGAGATTGCCCTCTCAGAACGCAACCAGCCTAAGAGTGTTCCTGAGCGAATTTTTGACCCAACAATATGTATTGGTCGGTCCACGGGAGAGGCTCAGCGCGAGTGAAATCTGCCAAAGCTTCAGCGTGCCGGCTCGCCTCTGTGAGGTCGTGTCCGGCTATGGCAACTTCGATCGCAAGGCGTCTGAACCAGAAATGATTGCGGCTCATCGAGCCAAGCTCTAACAAATGCTCACACTCCTGCAATAACTTCAGCTGGATATCGCGATCGCGCTCAAGTCGTGCCATTTCCGCGAGTACCATTGGCCCACTATAACTCATTCCCGCACGTCGGCATGTCGAGAGAGCCGACTCCAGCATTTCCCGTGCACGTTCGGTGTTACCGCAATCCTCCTGCACCAGCACTTCGTACATCAGCCGACGGCCCTGGAACCGCATGGCTCCAAGCATCTGTTCCAGTTCAGATATTCGCGCGCGTCTTTAGCGAGCTCGAGGCTATGGTTATAGGCAGCATCGGCTTCCGTTGTGCTGCCGAGTTCGAGCATCAGTTCGCCCTGCAAAGACACGAGTTGGAACTTGTCATCATGGCTCTTGGCGATTCTGATCCCACGTTCGACAAGCGCAATCGGATCTAATCTTCAAACGCTCTGCGTAGGCGGCCTCAAAATAAGCCCGTGGCGCACTCTCGTCTTTAGCACTTTCGAGATGCGCAGCCATCAGAGCTGGTTCGTCATTGTCGATCAAACTGGCGATCCGCGCATGCAGTTTAAAGCCGCGTTCTTTGAGCGGTGATTGATATGCACTGTCGCGGATCAATGCATGCGCGAAGCGGAGCTCGTCGCCGGACTTCACGACAAGACTTTCAGCAATAAGCCGATCAAATGCGTACTCCGGATCTTCAATCAACTGCCTTACCAGTTCCGGTCGAAAGCGTTGCCCGATGACCGACGCCACCTGCAATGCTGACCTGACAAGTTGCGGAAGGCGATCTGTGCGGGACAAGACGATGCTTTGGATTGAACCGGGAACGCGTTCGCCTCGAGCTGCTTCACCTTCAAGCAGCAGTTGTTCAAGGAACAAGGGATTGCCACCAGCGCGGCGGATGCACTCGAGCACATAGTCGTCATGGCGCAATCCAAACGGAGTGGCGAGTGCCTCCGTTTCGTCCTTCGATATTGGCGCGAGATCAATAGTGGTAAGTGACGCTGGCCGAGCTCTGTCCCGCCAAGTCCGGTCCAGCGGATCGCTGTCGATGCGTGTTGTCAACAAGATCAGCACGCGATCTGTCGAAAGTTGAGCGGCGAGGTCGGCCAATGCGTCCATTGTAATCACATCTGCCCAATGGAGATCTTCGACTACTAGGACAAGCGGACGCTCCTTGCAGCGATCCCGTGCAAGAGCGCCGAGGATCGCTCGTTTTCCTGTGTTTCGGGCGCTGTAGCCCATGGCTTGATATAGGTCGCTCAACATGCGCGGCTGGGGCAAATCAAGCAGATCGGTAAGAAACACCTCTTGATCTTCGGGTAGCCATTTTTGGAGACTCGAAGTCATCGTGGTCTCGCCGTCCCGTCTTGCTCCACCCTATTCAAGCAGTGGCTACCATCGTAGCGGGAAAAGCTAACTTTCGGGCGCAGTCATTTTAGAGACTTGATCTTACGTCAGGTCTGCGAACAAAACCGCCTGTCGATCAAACGTATTCAATGACCGCTTCGCGCCCCATAGCGAACGACGCTTAGGTTGCCATCAACGTCAGCGATGCGCAGAAAGCGGACATTGCAAAGTTTGGCGTGCAGCCCACAACTGTCGTTGGACAAGTTCTCTGGATGCCGTCGGCGTTGGCTCAACATTCCATAAATCGAATGGTTGTATTTGAATAATCCAGCGCGATACTCTGAATGCAGCTTTATATCTTCGGAACAAGTGTGGGGCATCGAATGAACAAGTTGGCGCTGACGGCAATGGCATTGATCTCCACTGGTGCGGTGTGGGCCGCCGGTATGGAACGGTGGGGTGAATCCGGGGACTGGACAATCCTGATTGATCCCGAAAAGGGCAATGGTTGTCTCGCGTGGAAGCCCTTTGAAAATGAAATGACCGTTGAAATTGGCGCGGTGCCCAATCAGGCAGGTGGTTTTTTTGCCGCCTACAATCCGGCCTGGGTGCAGATCGAGGACGGCGCGACTGGCATCGTAAAGTTCGACTTTGGTGACGCAAAATTCGAAGGTGAAGCGGTTGGTATCTTCAAGAATGGAGTTCCCGGTGGCTACGCTTTTTTCGATAACCCGGCGTTTGTAACCGAGTTTGGAAAACGCCAAAGCGTCACGATTATTGGTGAAAGTGGCGCCGAGGTTGAACTCGACCTCAGCGGGTCTGCAAAAGCCATTGAGGCCGTTCTGACGTGTCAGGCTGAACAGCCGGAACCACTGAAGAACTAGGTTGCGTCCGACTATTGCAATTGATTGATGTCCGGCACACAAGGTTGCCTGTCGACAGGCATAGCATCAGCGCCTTCCGGGGCCCGGTTTCTCGACCCACCCACATCCAGCTTGAACTTTGGCGACGAAAGCTGGCCCGTCACATCAAAGGGCCAGGCGCTTCTGGATAGGGGTTTACCTACGCGACGAGGCTCTGCTCTTAATGCGATGCGATCGTTCAGCCAGTCTACTTGCCCCCTGGCTACCAATTGAACCGATCCTGTTTCGATAACGATCGAGTTTGAACTGACCCGCCCGGCCTGGATATCGACCGGGGCGACCACGCAAGTGATGTCGGTGTAACCCTGCCGAAACTCCTCTGAAAACAGCCAAGGGAAGATGCCCAGCCCCGCCAGTTCCAAGAGGCTGGTGCTGATATAGCCCTGCGACATCGACATAGACGCTTTGCCGCGCATCGAGTTGATGAAGGCCTTGCCCGAGGTGGTATTGCCCGAAACGTTGAACTCACCGCTTAAACGTCCATAGGCCTCAATACCAATGCCCAACTCATCCAAGATTTCGCCGAATTCCCATCCGGAGGTCGATCCCGACAATGAAAGCCAATCAGGTGAGTCAATCAAATCCATCACCGCCCGCAGGCTGAAGTTTCCGCTGCCATAGGCCATTTGAAGAGGTCCGAAATCCACGGTTCCTTCTTTGGCAGACAATTGGCTGGAAACTGATGTTACGCCTTGCTGGCCTACAATCTCTTTGAATTCGATCTGTACCTCGACGTCAGCTTCTCGCAGCACGCGCTGCACATCCAGAAGATCGGCAGGTTTCCCTTTTTCCTTTGGCAACACTAAGGGCTGGACGTCTGTCTCCTTCGGTAAAACCAAAGGTTGAACCTCGGCTTCAGGTTCCTTTGTGGTCTCGCCTACCAAGCTTTTCAGTTGGTCCAGCACGGCAGTCAGGTTCTTCAGGTCGTTGAGATCGAGCCTTTCGCTCGTGATGTTGCCCCGAACAACAGTAGCGCCCTCGGGGAAATCAGCGTCTAAAGCCGCAAGAAGTTGCGAAGACCCGGCTTCAAACTGGATTGCGGCATCAAAGTCCTCGCCCTGTTTGGAGGTTTCAGCATCGATAGCTAGTGCTCCGATCTCGACAGGTTGCAGATTCACTGCGGTTAGAAACTCGGCGCTGTCGTCGACGTCCAATTTCACGTCGAAATCGAGACCGGCAAGCCCTTTTAGCTCGTTGACAGATAGTGCGAGATCGAGCGCCCAGAGATCGGTCCCGTAGGTGGTCGCGTTAAACCTATTGAGAGAAACCGGACCGCCCGCATTGGATATGTTGAAATCGGCTTTGATGCCGCCGAACTGATCAACGTAACCCTCATCTAGGTTCGGCAAAATCAACTTGGCGGGCCCGTTCAGCACACCATCGAATGTTACGTCCTGAAGCTGAAGCAGATCGAGGATTTCACCTTCAGCTTTCAGGACAGGCTCTTCAATTGGACCGGCTTGCAAGGCAATGCCCAGCATGGCGAGTCGGCCATCTGGCATGCGGCGAATGCTTTCGATGGATGCTGGACCGATTACGTCCAGCCCCTGTTCGAAGGCATTGGTTTGAAAAAGCAGCTGCTCAAACTCGAAGGAAGCCAGGGATCCGACCATATGCATTTCAAAGCCCGTGAACTTCAGATCCTGGATACTTTTGGCTGCTGGCGGCGGCTGTCCTTTGGGATGAAGTCGCGCGTTGAAAAGCAGATCGACGCCCTGAGCGGTGTAGAGGTCATCTATTGAACCTTCGGCTTCGAGTCTCTGTCCATCCTCCAGGCTTACCGTGGTTGTAAACGCTTCGATCTTCAGGGCGTCCTGAGACACGAGTTCAGCCTGCAACTGGCCATTGCCTTCCAAAACGCGTTCCAATCCAATGACATCTAGAAAATCGCCGAATTCACCGGTGTCCATCTCCAATACTGCTCGATAGCCACCACCTTCGTCCTCCGAGAAAGGCTCACCATCGTAGTTTACGGTCATTTCCCCGAAACTGGCGCGTGTCGTAAACGGTGCGGCGTGTGGGTAGTCGCCTTCGATTTGGAAACCCTGACCGTTGACGGAGCCGGAACCAGAGACCTTCGTTCTTTTTTCATTATCCGCTTGTTCAAGAGCGAGTGACTTTAGGTCAAACACAAACGAGAAGCCTGAGACCTTGTCGTCGATGTTTAACCCGATTGACGTGAAACTGACGTTCTTGTCGCTCAGGAAGTTCAGGATCCCACTGCTTTCGGTGTCGCTTTCATCGATACTATCAGCGCTAGCGACGTCTTTTTGATCATCCGCTGATACAGATTCCTCGGACACGGGCCTGGGTGTTGGCCTATCTATTCGCCAACTTGTGGTGCCGTCTGCGGCTGTAAGAATATTCGCTTGGAGGCCTTCCACTACCAGATTGTCAAAATGCAGACGCCCGCTGATCAAAGCGGCAATGTCCAACTCAAGTTGAAGCAGGTTCAATTTTACAAGTGGTGAATCCGGCATTGTCTGGCTCGGGATGACCACCCCACCGACGTAGATGTGACTAATACGTCCAAGCGCGACGCTTACATCATCATTGACAAGAAGTGGCCGACCAATTTGTTCCGAAAGAACTCTTTCCACAAGGTCGCGCCGCATGTCCGAGAACATCGGAGCAGCAAACAACAACCAAACAAACGCGACTGCTGCGAATGCGAGAAGTGCGACAAGCCCAATTATCCTAAATAGCCAAACCCTCATGCGCCCCCCTATCGCCGCTTTCGCCCTTCAGACTCTGACAAGCAGATATTCGGCCCACCTAACTGAACGCTCGTTCTGAACCATATTCAGGTCAATTGGGCTGTGTCACTAATCGTCTCTGGTAGCCCCGCCAGTCGCTTTTGTTCTTCCCATATGTACACTTGCCCTATTGGTTGTAGCCTCTTCGGACGTCTGGATTGGTCCAAAAGTCTGAACGTCATCGACCTATTGGACGCGCGTTGCTGAAAAGGTAGTAAGCGCAAAATGTACAAGAAGGGCTTTTTTCATCGCCAGGTCCAGTGTCCGGGTTTTCAACTTGGGCCGGGGTTCACAGAAAGATCGCCCCGGCCAGCGTCAGGACAAACGAGGTAGTTCTTGCCCTGAAACATCGTAATTTCGTCTAGTTGAGAAGATCACCGACGATGCCGACCGCATCGACTACGGTAGACAGGTCATTCGTAACTTCGAGGACTTCGCCATCGACCTGAATGTAGCGGTTTCCTTTGCCCGGCTCCCCCAGCTTCCATTTGGAAAGGTCCCCAATATCCTCGAACTCCAGATCAGATGGGAGCTTGGCACCGCGCGTGTAGCGTTTGATCTGACCAGGTGGGATAGTCTTTGGGCCTTTGCCGGGTTTGTCTTCAATCTGAATACTGACATCACCGTCCTTGCCCCCCTTGTTGGGCTTTTTACCCTTGTTGTCTTTGGCATGGGCATCGCTGCCTCCAAGGGTGAAAAACACAACTGATAAGGCTGCGAGAATTCCGTATACGATCTTCATAGACTTTTCCTTTGCTTCCTAACTTCATTCAACCGGAGTTGAAAATTCCGGCACGCGCTTCAGGGCTTCGATCATGTCCGCGCTCGTCATCAGTTCGATGAATGTGTAGTATTTCAGAACCCCTTGGCTCAGACGCGAAGAATACATGGCCTGCACTATCCGAAGAGCGAGCCAGTGCTGCGCAGCCGTTTTCAGCTACGCAGCAGACAGGTCACAATGCGCCTTCGTCGCCCAGGAATTCGATACCAGCTGTCGCGCCATCAGTGTAAGCAATGCAATTCCAAGGAGCACGATCCTCGCCAACACCGACAGTGACTTGTGTTCCAGCTTCGCTAAACGCAGACGACAGCACAACGACTTGCGAATTGTTCGTTGTGTTAGCTACATCTCGCAAACACGCCTGCTGAGCGGGCGTGAGCTCGGCGGATGCGCTTGATGTACTCGTATCGTCGCAGGCTGCAAGCAGCGCGAAACATGTCGCGCCTGCAATCATCATCACTTTGTTAGTCATTTTCTTCTCCCTCTGGGTTCGTTGATCTTAATGGAATTGGAGGCGACTTTTTGAAGCTCTCGCGTCTATGCAGCCAATAGAACATACCTCGATCCGGTGCCTACCTTTCCCAAATACTTGCTGTGGAGGGCTTCGGCGGCAGAACGAAATTAAGTTGATTACCGGGGCCGCCAACAACGCGTGACGACCAAGTAATATCACCGGCAAAAGCCAGAGCGAACTTTGGAGCGAGGGCCAGAACCTTAAGTTTGAGCATTGCATCCTCCCAAGCTCGATGATTGTAAAAAGCCTTCCGACCGCCAGCACTCACTCCAGCAGTCGGAAGGGCCCGACAAATCGGGCGACAGCGACATCAACGAAGATAAAATGAAAGTTGTGTCGAATTCGCATGTTTGAATCTATTTTTTCATAAATCAACATTTTTTCCGCGCGTAAACTTCGTTACGCTCTCGTATGATAAGCGTCTGCTTTCAAAAAAAAATGGATAGTGAGCGCATCCTTAGGGCGAGTGCGTTCTTCTAAGCGGCGAAGCTTTTTTCGGCGCACAGAAAGATAAACAGGAGTGAAAAATGGGAATTGGGGAAGCCGTTAAAACGTGTTTTTCGAAATACTTCCAGTTCTCTGGTCGGGCTCTACGCTCAGAAGTAAGCGTTGCATCTGACCCCTTAAATAGCCCCTGATCAGCCATTTGTTTCCATGGCATATTGCCAAAAACGAGAGGCGGCAGCCATGGGGCAATTCCCACAATCATTCGAAGTCTATGGCTTCACCATCGAAGTGCATGCGGGCGGACGCCGTGTCTGGCCGCCAAGCTTCAAGCGGTTTGTCAAAACCAAACTTGATCTTGGTGAACTGATCGTCGGAGACATCATGGAGGACTGCAACGTTTCGCAGTCTCTCGTCTATAAATGGAAGTCAGACGTGAAATCGTCACGGGTCAGAAGCGTCGCACGGAGCGAAGAACGGATTTTTTCGGAAGTTCTCGTTAACGAAGCGACACAGCCAAACCGCGATCCGGAAACTGACAATCGCATTCTACTGACGCGCCGGGAAAGCAATTTGTCTTTTCCAGTCGATTACCCGGTGAACGATCTGGTCACAATCGCACTTGCGATGGATAGCCAATCATGATTTCCCCAGCCGGTAACTTCAAATATTACGTCGCAACCAAGCCGGTCGATTTTCGTAAAGGCATGGACGGTTTGGCAGCGATCGTTCTGAATGAATTCGATCTCGACCCATTTAGCGGCACCATATTTATTTTCCGGTCAAAACGCGCAGATCGACTGAAGCTCATAGTCTGGGATGGGACGGGTCTGGTGCTGGTCTACAAGCGGATCGAGGGTAAGGGTTTCGAATGGCCTCGCGTCGCTAACGGAGTGATGACCATGACCAAAGCACAGTTTGAGGCCCTTTTCGAAGGGCTTGACTGGAAACGTGTGGTCGCGCGCGGTACACGGCACCCGGTCGCTGTCTGACGCTTAATATCAACGGCAGGGATCTGTCTTGTCAGATTTGGTCATCACCGGCATTCCTGAATCCGTCTGGGGGACGCTTTTATCTGATGCTGCGGAGAGCAATCTGTCAGTCGAAGATTACGCCAGACAGCTTGTCTGTGATGCCGCCGCGCGTGCTATCCTGGCGAAGAGCCACGATATCTCGGCCGCACAGCTTCAAGACAACCTGAGTGCTTTTCTTAGGATCGCCGAGTCTCAACCGATCTTCATCCATGATGAGTTAGGAAGACGATTTGCTTTGATATCATTTTCCGAATTCGAACGTTTGACCGGGACTTCAGAAAACGCTGACAACTGACGTTGCACGGGTACATTACACGCGTCATTTCCCAGACTGCCACTGCATGCACTTAGGCCGATTTCGGTTTTGTCCCGGCCCCAAAAGACAGCCATCTAATGGGCAAATGAAAAGTTAACCAGCGGCGCTTCAAGCGCTCGAGGAAGGGTTCCTCGGCACAAAGGGCCACCAAGCGGACATTCGCTGTATTCGCAAAATAAACTATCTCTGACGGTGGCAATGGTAAGGTCGGCTTCATGCTCAGCTATGATGTTAGCAGCACCAACTTTATCACCATTTTTGTATGTCTCATTTCGATCTGAGTCTTTGGAACTCTTGCGATAAAAATAGAACGCATGGTCGAATTCGCCGGTTTTTCCTGACTTCACATAAAGCTGGGGATGAAGTATTTTCAGAGCCTCTTGCAGCTTGTTGCCGTCAATATAATTTTCCAACTCTCGGCCAGCTGTTATCCAAAGCATCCCCCCTTCATTTTTCATCTCTTTGAGTAGTCGCTTAGCATGTGGCTTTAATTCATCTTCGGAATGGGATTTGTCGCTATCGATAATAATAGCCATGTTTCGGATTAGCGTACGCAGATTGATAAACCGATCAAGTGCATCGTCAGATGCAGTGAGGTGGCTAATGAGAGAACCTCCATAGAACATTATTGTATAATGAATTCCCTCTTCCAGCATTGGCTCAACGGATTTTATCCAGTGGTTCAATAATATCCGATCAGAAGGTCCCTCGACCCAGATCACAGCATTGGCCTGAAGAATGTCTGACGCTTGACAGCCGAGATCATCAAGGATTGCGCGTTGGTCGTTCTTTGTCAGAGCCGGTCGAACATAGGTCTGTATACTGTCATTTGATACATGGAATACCGCTGAGGTACCGGGCCACAAGGAGGGCGACCAACCAAGATGTTCATGGTCAATCCCTATGTTTTGCGAGCCACCTCCTGACCGCTGACAAAACTGACTGAACTGACAAAACCATGATTTTGGCCGCTTGGCCCAATGCCGGCTAGTATTTGCTCCCCAGCGTAGCACCGTGCGGCTATGCCCAGAACGCATCAAGCGCCCCTTGGGGCGTTAAGTGTTTGATATCTGACCTAGAAGATTGGTTGCGGGAGCAGGATTTGAACCTGCGACCTTCAGGTTATGAGCCTGACGAGCTACCGGGCTGCTCCATCCCGCG